>JANTGH010000203.1 GCA_024763055.1 Desulfobulbaceae bacterium | reverse complement strand
CTGTTATTAGCCCTGCTTTATCTACGGAAAGAAGGCATCTCTCCAAGGGCGGATGAGATAAATCCGGAATACCTGCGCCTGGGACCGGCCACCATCCGCCCTTTTGAGACCAGCGATGGCGGCTATGTGCGGGCCGATGCCAGGGGCTACCAGTTTCTCCTTGATTTTGGCGGCAGCCGTGGATCCTTCTCCTCTTTTACCCTGGAGAATTTGCTGGCTGGAAAGATCGACCCGGCGGCCATCCGCGATAAAATAGTCCTGGTCGGGGTTACCGCCCAAAGCGTTAAAGATTTGTTTTATACTCCTTACAGTCGGAGCATTATCGGCGGGGGACAGGCGATACCGGGGTTGGTGATGCATGCCCACATCATCAGCCAGTTGCTCCGCCTGGGATTGGGTGAAAGTTGCCCAATCCTGACGATGACTGAAAAAAAAGAGATATGCTGGATCATTTTTTGGAGTATTGTGGGCGGAGCCGTCGGTTTCTGGCTGCGTTCACCCTGGTTTTTTTCATTGAGCGCGGCCGGGGGGATTTTTTTACTCTGGCTGGTAACCTATTTAGCTTTCCGGCAGTGTTACTGGATTCCTTCCGTGCCCCCGGCGATGACCTTCTTGCTCTCCGCCGCGGTGGTTACGGCTTATATGTCAAACCAGGAAAAAAACCAGCGAGCAGTTCTCATGCGCTTGTTTTCCAAACATGTTTCCCCGGAAGTTGCGGCCGCCATCTGGCAGCAGCGTGAACAATTCATCTGTGGCGGCAGGCCCCGTTCCCAGAAGATGATGGCGACCGTGTTGTTTTCCGATTTGAAGGGTTTTACCTCGACATCCGAATCATTGGAGCCCCAGGAGCTTATTGATTGGCTGAATACCTACATGGAAGCCATGGCCGACCTGGTGATGGCTCATGGCGGGGTGGTGGATGATTATGCCGGGGATGGCATCAAGGCAAACTTCGGGGTGCCATTGCCGAGGCAGACGGAGGAGGAGATTAGAAAGGACGCGGTCCAGGCCGTAACCTGTGCTCTGGCCATGGGCAGAAAAATGGAGCAGCTCAACGGGTCATGGCAGGAACATGGCCTGCCGACCGGAGGTATTCGCATCGGGATTTTTTCGGGACTCGTGGTTGCCGGAGCGGTGGGGAGCCCCCAGCGACTGAAATACACCACCGTGGGTGATACGGTCAACACCGCTGCCAGGCTTGAAAGCTACAATAAGGAATTTTCCCGGGATCGCTGTTGGCGTATCCTGATTGGTGAGAGTACGCGGCAGTATCTTGGTAACTGTTTTGATATTCGATTTGTGGGTGAGGAAAGTCTCAAAGGAAAAAACCAGACTGTAACCATCTATCAGGTTCTGGGTATTGATGAATGACCTGTGTGTAGTGGCAGGAATGAAGCAGACAGGAATCAGCAACCAGAACAATAAGATGGTTTTGTTGCCATTGTAACTATGGATGGCAAGATTCTTGCTGATACTCATTCATGGAGTGTTTAATGTGCTTAATTTCCTGGCCGGCAGATTAAGGAGATAGTATCTTTTTATCTGCAACTGGCTATGGGCATGAAGGCCCAAGGGCGCCCAAAGGAGAAAAGGGCTGAGAGGAGGTTGAATCATGAGAACGCTTACTGGTAGACAATGGCATATGGTGATTATCGGGCTTGCCTTGCTGATTCCTTTGTCATCTGTGGCGGCAGAAAAAAAGGCGGATGGTACGGGACAGAAAACCACAATACAGCAAAAAGCCCCCACGTCTGTGAACAAGGGCAACGAAAAGCATGAACAAAAATCAAGGTGTAAAGAAAGTTTACAAAATAATGGCTTGTCGAAGCCGCGAAGAGTGCCAGTGTACCGGCCGCCGTTGAGAGGGGCACCCGCTGGGCGGGTGGCAGGCGGAACTCGGGGATTTGGCAAGAAATTCCCCTGTCTTTGCACCTTGGTACCGGAGCACGTTGGGTTGACCGTCAGTGAACAGCCGTGTTTGTATTATTTTTTGTCATCCGAAACGAATCTGCCGCTTGAATTCACCATTCTTGAGCAGCGGGCTGTGTACCCCCTGGTGGAAACCCGCATTCAGTCTCCCTCTACAGCGGGCATTTACGCCATTCGGCTGGCTGACTATGGTAAACGGCTCAAACAGGGCATCCAATACAAATGGTTCGTGGCCCTGGTTCCCGACGAGGAGCACCGTTCCAAAGATATTCTCGCAGCCGGTGCCATCGAGCTTGTTGCTTTCCAAAATGACCTCAAAGAAAGACTGAAAAAAGCCGGTGGTCTTGAAGCCGCATGCATTTATGCGGAAAAAGGTATCTGGTATGATGCTTTAGCATGCCTTTCAGATGAAATTGAAAAGAACCCCGGTGATGCAGACTTGATACAGCAGCGAGCTTTTTTGTTGGAACAGGTGGGTTTGTCTGAAGTTGCCCTGTATGAAAGCCAACGGGGCACAAATAATTAATGCCCTGGCTCATTTGTTCCTTATGCGAACGGGAAGATGAGCACTGTACGACAATTGCTGAACGGCTTTCCCGGCAGTATGGGGTAGATGACATTGGCTTTTTTCTACAAGATGCTGAATCTCTTCGAGCATATGATTGTTGTCAAACCACTTCCATAAACAAGACGTTCAATCCAGATGATTTGCTCTCGATAATCAGCCAGTCAAGTATTTGAACCCTCATTAGTATCGACAGGCTTTTCTTTACTCTTTTTTAGCCGCTTGGTGATGTCGTTCAAATTCAACTTCTTTTGTGCGCTGTATCGTTGATGTGCATAGGGGGTGAAATATTGGTGTTCCTGAAAGAAAACTCTATTGAGTTCCCACCACTCCACATTGTTGTAAAGTTTTCCCCTGTTTAGTTCAAATTCCTGCCGTAGTAATGTGTTTTTCTCGAAGTAATTGTCTTCCCCGAGATGTGAGATGTCTGCGTCACAGACTATATTTTCCAGTAGCGTGTTTGGGCTTTGGGGGATTTTGGTTGCCAGAATGCAAATCTTGACATGCTCGATTTTCTCTTTGCTGACCCCATGTTTAGTGAGAAAATCTTCTGCTATTTGTGCACTTATTGCTTCGTGATTATCACGGGCATGAAGCAGGCCAAGGTCGTGAAACCAGCAGGCAAGAAGTACTGTTTCAAGCTCATCTGCTGAAACTTGCATGCCTTTTGCTATTTTCCTGCCTGCCGCGACCGTTTCCCTGGTATGGTTATAGTCGTGAAAAGTGCAGCAGGCACAACGGGCGCCCTGAAAATATTTTGCCACCCATTGTGACACTTTGTCCAACAAAAGATCGTCAGGAGTCATAATTTCCCATTGTTGCCAGTCATCATGAAGATAATGAGTGATTTCAGCCAGTGTGAGTTGTCTTGCTCTTCACTTGACTTTACAGATCTATCTTGTATCGGGAAATCTTGTTAAGCAGGCCCTGGCGGGTCAAGCCAAGGATGATTGCTGCCTGGGAGCGATTGCCGCCGGTCCGGCTGAGGGCGTCAACGACCATTTGCCGTTCCAGGCGGGAAACGGCGGCCGGCAGGTTGGCAGACGTCTCAAGTTGTGGGTCATCCTGATAAAATGTACCCCTGATCCTTTCTGAGAGATATGCCGGTGTTATGTCTTCTTCCTCATTGGCGAGGGTGAGAGCCCGTTCGATTTCGTGCTCCAGCTCACGGATATTGCCCGGCCAGTCATGCTGCATTAAAATTTCCAGGGCCTCGGGCGTCAAGCGTACTGCCGGCCGCGTAAACTTAGCGGCATATTTCCCCAGAAAATACGATGCCAGAAGGGCAATGTCTTCCTGACGCTCCCGCAAAGGAGGAATGACGATGGGGAATGTCTGGACGCGATAAAACAGATCCTCCCTGAAGTTCCCCTTTTTCACTTCTTCGTACAGGTCACGATTTGCAGAAGAAATCAGCCGGAAATCTACCCGGCGATAGCTGCTGCCACCCACCGGTCTTACTTGACCTTCCTGAAGCACCCGGAGCAACTTGCTCTGCATCGCCGGAGGCATATCGGCTATTTCATCGAGAAATACCGTCCCTCCTCTGGCCAGTTCAAACAATCCTTTTTTATCGGAAACGGCACCAGTAAACGCGCCTTTAACATGGCCGAAAAGTTCACTTTCAAGGAGATTTTCAGAAAGTGCCGCACAGTTTTCAGCCATAAACGGCTTGTTTTTCAAGGGACCATTATAGTGAATTGCCTTGGCTATCAGTTCTTTTCCGGTACCCGTCTCACCTTGGATGAGAACCGTGGTGGTGGAAGCTATGGCTTTCTCCAGTAAGACGAAAACCCGCTGCAATGCTGCGCTGGAACCAATGATTCCCTGCTTGTTGAACCGTTCGTGAAGTTTGCTCTTCAGTCGAATGTTTTCCTTTTCAAGTTTTTTGGCATGATGCTGCAAATCCCCGTATAATTTGGCGTTTTCAATGGCAATGGCAATAGTGCTTGACAAAATTTCCAGTAAACTCAGGTCCTTTTCTGTGAATGGAATATCATGCTTGTTTAAAGCATAGAGTATGCCCAGCAGACCTTTACGGGTTATTAACGGGACACAGATCATCGATCGGATGGCCATATCTTGCTGCATGTCCAGCTCGTTGGTGAATCGTTTGTCCCGGGAAACATCTTTAATGAGGACTGATTTATTGGTCTTCAGCACCCAGCCGGCCACCCCATAGCTGTCAGAAAAGCGCATAGAATCGGCGTGATCATGGATGTCACCCTGTTGTTCTTCCACGGTCCGAATAAAATAAAACTCTTTCTGCCGGCGGTCATGCAGGGCAATGGAGGCTCCGTCAATACGAAAAAGATCTTTTATCTTCAACAATACATCGCGCAGCATCTTGTCCAGATCATGAATGGCATGAATGGACGTTGCAACATTATAGAGCAGATCAAGATCTTGTTTGGTCAGGGAGACTTCAGGGCTGAATTCTGCCACCTGTCTGTTCCTTTCCAATATTTGTTTGATAGTTAAAGTGGGAGATTTTAAGAAAATCATTATTGTCTATAAACTTTACATCTGAAGCGATTGATTGTCAATAAGGTTTACAGGAAGTGAATGACTATCGCAGGTGTATTTTGATCTGCTGAGGCGGAATAATATGTAAAAATCAATAAAATCAATGGCTATCAGCTACAATTCCATTGCATTCATAAAAAATAATTCATTGGCAAACATGGCATCAAAGCTGCAAATCATAAATAGTTATAAATGATAAAGACGCAATGGCTGAAGACGCTTGAATTTGAATTTAACCAATTAAAAAGACAGAAAGGGGGTCAACAATGAATAGACAGCAATTTCTGGTCTCTTTAAGAAAGGCCTCAACTCAACGTAGAAATCGTCGCGCTAATCAGAAGATATGGGACAATCTTGTTGATCTTTCTGAAAAAGAATATGCGGGAAATCGTTATTTTAATGCCCTCTTGAAAGACCTGCAACGCTCACCCTTACCCTTTATTTAAATGTATCAGCAACAATGCTTTGTCGTGATGCAGTATTTGGGATTAATCGATGAGAAAGATCAAAAGGAGACTGACAATGACTAAACAACAACTTCTTCAAGGATTAAAAAAGACGGCTATTCAGCGCAAGAACAGTTGTACCGGCCAGACAGGACCGGAAAACAAGCTTGTTGATTGTTCCATCGAAGACAAAGAATGGAGCTCCCGTTTTAATAGCCTCTTGAAAATGCTGCAATGTTCGCCATTGCCCGTTATTTAGATGATGAAGATGTTCTGGCTGCCCTTGATCATAACATTGATGGTTTTCAGGACGTAGTGTTGTAAGAACAAAATCTTATTTCTTGCAGGCTATTCATAGACCTTCTCCTGCTCATCCAAACCCACGGCATCCTCTTCCAGGTTCCTTGTCTGCTGCTGCCTGCTGCCCAGCTCGCGGTAGTATTCGT
>JANTGH010000202.1 GCA_024763055.1 Desulfobulbaceae bacterium | reverse complement strand
TATTGCTGTCAACCCGTTCATGCAGTTCCCGGCCTTCGGCAGTAAACCGGTTCTCCACCCAGAGATTCTCCAAATGGATTAAGGCACACTGTCGCGGGCAGAACAGGTAATGCTGCAGGGCAGAGAGCATGATAAAATCCGATTCAGAATACATAGGGGATGTTGATCTAAAACTTCTGAATAACTTCCACGCCGGAAGGAGCTGGCTTAATATCAACATCAAAGTCCTTAAATGACCTTGCCGGCCCTTCTGAACGACTGTTCCGCTTGATTTCAATAAGGTCAAACAGCTTATGAGCCGGGGCATTGCCGAGCTTGTCCTGATGCTTGAAAACTATCAGCTTCTGGCTGCTCATAATTCCCCTGGCGGCGGAGCGATCATGTTCAAACATATTAACCAGCGCTTCCCACAACAATTCCAAATCTTCATTATCGAAACCGGTTTTCTCGGCCAGCGGCGCCGATACAAAGCCCTGGGCGATATACAATCCATAGGGAACGATATATTTGCGTCCCATAGTACGCTCTTTTTCCAGATCTTTTTCATTGGTAACCGCCATGCGGGTTATGCTGACTTCCTGGGACAGGATGGGTTCAACACTTCTGGCAAAAGCCAACTGCACCGGTCCACGTACCTGGCCGCAATTAATCTCGGTAGTCATGACGGCACCGAAACTACGGATATCGTAAAAATTGGCACACATCCAACCGGTTACTTTTTTAGCATCCTCCACTTTTTTAGGAAGTTTTTTAGCTTCCGGTTTCAATTCAAAAGCCTTGTAAGCCATCTCATTGGTACGGTTCAGCACCGCCTTCTCTTGAACATAAATATTGTATCCTTCCTTCCCATTTTTGGTAAGAGCCACAAAGTTGCGAATTTTCCGCTTCAAACAAACGTCGGTAACCAGGCCATGTCCGGTTTCCGGGTCAAAGCGGGGCATGTTGCCGGCGTCCGGGTCGCCATTGGGGTTTCCGTTGACAACGTCAAACAACAAAACAAATTCATAACGATTAGAAATAGTGCCCATGCTTAATCCTCCTGTGCTTTCCTGGTGAAAAAATCTTTGCGTTGATGATAATAGCCGATCATAAATAAACCCTGTTCCTCCGAAGTTTGGGTTTTGGGGTAATCGTCAAACCCGGCAATAATATTTTGCGTCATTATGTCATAATGTATGGCCCTCCCTTTTTTCTCCGGATCTTTTTTCAATTTGGCAATATGGTTGGCGGAATTTTTCAACAGCATGTGAAACACCTGGGCCGGGGTGGCCGCGGCCGCGGCCAGGTAGCGGTCCTTTATGGT
Organism: Desulfobulbaceae bacterium; assembly: GCA_024763055.1. Taxonomy (GTDB): domain Bacteria; phylum Desulfobacterota; class Desulfobulbia; order Desulfobulbales; family Desulfobulbaceae; genus DRLX01. The sequence continues at coordinate 4,632 of JANTGH010000202.1, read as the reverse complement.
TGCGTTGGCATTGGGTATGGCATCTTCCTGGGCTTTTTCAAGGACGGCGAACAGCCGTCCCAGCAGGTACGGTCGATCTGTGCGGTTTTGGTCAAGGGACACGGAAACCTCCTTTATCTTTTGGTTGCGGATCAGATAGGCTTTGAGCAACGCGGCACGGTAATAGGTAACGTTGTGCTCGGCCCGTATTCGTTCCAGGACGACAGTCAGCAGGTTTTGAGGATAATGACAGCCGGTCAGTACGGCTCGGGTCAGGCTTCCGGCCAGCACCGGTGATATGTTTTCAGTTTTGCCGAGGGTTGCCGTTTGGCGAAGCAGGCGCCATAAAGACGGAAATTCCGGTTCGTTGTCAAATTGGCGGACAATGGCAAGTTGTTCAAAATGCCTGCCGACCCTGGATAAAAGGGTGCCAAGACTGTTTGCTTCCCAGAATCGAACCGAAAGGCGCGATGCGTTGGGTGCCAGGCCAAGGATATAAAACTGCACATCCTCGTCCAGTTCGGGGAGAAAGTCTGATGCTTTCCTGCCGTCGCGGATTGCCTTGAGGAGGCCGCGAATCTGGTTTGTGGTCTGCTGATCATCCGGGTTGCTTGATTCTGCATTTGGTTTTTCCGGAGGGTCAAACAAGTTAGCAAAAAAAGCTTCCGCCGGGCTTGCCCGCTCGGCCCAGAAAATATAGGTTGTGTCGCCGATGGTTATTTTCTGGCGGCTGTCGGCAGCCAGGAGGAAATTAAGAGCCGTTGTATAGGCAAAGGCGGCTGTTTCACTGACCGGAGAATTGAAAGACTGCGTTTTCCCATATGATTCAAAGGCATTTTTATTAAATGAAACAATGGCGGCACCTGATGATTGCGCACCTCTGACCCCCTTGATCGACGGGTGCAGCCGGGCAAGGGGCTGATGGTCTTTGCCCGAAACCAGACATTGGCCCGATGATTTTGCTTTCCGTTGATTTTGGCAATCTTGCCAAGCCCGGCGGGCGGCATCCCGTTCATGGATGAAACCGGGGGTGCCATCCAGGCGAAAAACTAGGCTGGTACCGCATATTTCAGGCCAATCGTCACGCAATCTGATTTTATCCACTTCGCTGCTTTTCAGGAAAGCAATAACCGCTTTCAAGCCCCTGTCGGAATTGTCGCAATAGGGTTGCAACTGCTCGACAAATGCTGCGTGGCATTGAGCCGTTCGCTCGGGATTTTCCTTGTCGTCCAGACCCAGGACGTAACTGGTTGTATCCCAGAGGAAGTTGGCGGCAACACCGGATGATCTTTTTACCGGAGCAGGGACAGCCATTTTTCGCGGGTGTAATTTTTTCCCGTTTTGCAGGCGCAGGTCCTCGACATCCACCAGGGTGCCATCTTCGGCCAGTACCAGGGCAAATGAAATATTTTCCATGCTGGTTCCCAAAGACGGCATGGTTGTGCCGGGAGCGCTGGCCATGCGTTCATAATAATTGTTAAGAGTTTGAAGTATCATGTGCGGGCCTCCTTTGACTGGGGGGAAGGTGGCGTAATGATACCGTTTTCCATGCTGGCCCGGAAAAAGATCGGGGTCATGTCGTTGGCAAAATCGATGTCAAGCAGCATATAACCCAAATCTTTTGTCTGGCCGGCGTAGCAGGAGGTCGGAAGTTGGCCTTCGATCAACTCAAATGATGCCGGGAACTCACGGCAACCCAGGCAGGGGTGATGGTAAACTTGTCCTTTTTTTGCCCGTCGCCGGAAGATGTCCAAATGTTTGCCTGCGTTGTCACCCGGCCCCGCCTTGTCGGTTAAAACGAAATGGGCTTCAATGACATATTCAACCTCGCGCAGCACCGTTGTGGCTCGTTGCTGCCGGTTGCTTCCCTCGTCCACCAGGAAAAAGAGCGGTTTTTTGTCTTTCATTACCGTTGCCGGATTGGGTTTGGGAATTTTTGAGCTGATTTCATTACGCCTGATATTGTCGAACTTGATCGGCTGTAGGACATGGATTCTGTCGATTACCCAACGAATTGCCGGTTTCCAGTGGATTGCTTCCAGAATCCCCCGCGCCGCTGACGGGGTCATCACATCGTAGGAAACCCGCTCCACTTTCATCTCGGGCCTGGTAAAACAGGCATAGTCACCCCAGACCCGCAATTTGACTCCATACGCCATAAGCACCTCCTTGATTACCGGTTTGTGTCGGTCACCAGGATGGTGACCGACACTTTTCTCAATTTACTTATCTTTATGTTTCAATCCACGTTCTTTTATAGAACGACTGATTTTTCAGGTCATTTATGGGGGCTCTAATTTGATTTCAAAATCGATAAAATTGTTACCAAACAATTTCAGCTTGACTTTGAGTTGCATATAATCCTCCATTTACAAGATAGTATTGAAATAGATTTATAGAGTATGCTGCTCGCAAAGTCAACAAATATATTTCATAAAAATAAGCAAATTAATAAAACATCAAATTATTAGATCATCATTTTTCCATATTTCCGCTTTATCAACACATAATCCAACATCATCACTGTAAGCCGATAAATTGCAAAAAAATGGAAATTGTCCGTGAATCATTTCAACCGCCCCGGATTTTCTGAGAGCGGCCAACTCCCCGGGACGTACTGCAACACTGTATTGCTGCAGGCTTCTCAGGACAGGGCGGGAAACATCGGCATAACGTAGCTGATTTACCAGTTTTACCGATTTTTCCTCACGTGGAATAATGACCCCGATGCTTTCATCTTCAATAAATTTGAAATTCCCGGCAACTTCGCGGAAGGGAAAATAGAGTTCTCTGGTTAAAGTGTTTAAAAGTGAAATAATATGCTTTTTGTCCAGTTCCTGCACATCATAAAGCAATTCAAAATAGCGGCGCATCATCTCGATGCCGAGCGGGTCGGCATCTGGCAGACTGCGCAGGGCTTCTGCCGCCCTTGATGCACAACGTTTAAGCCAGGGCATAAGAACAGGTTTTTCTGGTTCGTAGATGTAAACCCGGCCCAAACCTGCCATCTTCCCCTCTCGATTGCAACGACCGGCTGCCTGTGCGATCGAGTCAAGTCCGGCCATAGCCCGGTAAACGACGGGAAAATCGAGATCGACACCAGCTTCGACAAGCGACGTTGAAATTACCCGGCAGCTTTTCCCGCACTGCAGATATGATTTGATTTTTTCCAGAGTCCGCCTCCGGTGGAGAGGGTACATATTGGTTGAAAGATGGAAAACACCATCCTGCTTTTCAAACTTTTGGTACAATGAACGCGCTTGGGGCTTGGTTGATGTTATGCAAAGAACCTGTGATTCACTTTCCAGCCTCGCGACAATGTAATCGTCTGTAAGTTTGCCGATAAAATCTATTTCAACCCGGCGCAGTGTTTCATACAGTTTAGCCGGTTGTTCGATGATCTCCTGTATGTCTGGCAACGGTGTCTCCAGTTTGTCAGGAATATCAAGGGCCGGTTGAGTGGCGGTACAAAACACCACCGTACAGCCATAGTGGTCAACCAATTCGCGCAAGGCTGCAAGGCAAGGTTCAAGGTACGCAGTTGGAATTGCCTGAGCTTCATCCAGGACAATCACGCTTTTGGCAATATTGTGCAGTTTACGGCAACGGGACGGCTTGTTGCTGAACAACGATTCAAAAAGTTGTACGTTGGTCGTTACGATAACCGGAGCGTCCCAATTCTCAATGGCTAATCCTCGCCGCTGATTGTATGATACTTCTTCAGGATCATCCTTTTCATGATAATTACAATGATGTTCCAAGACCAATTCTTTTCCCAGGATGTCCTGAAAAATTTTGGCATTTTGCTCAATGATTGAGGTAAAAGGGATGGCATAAATTATCCGCCGTAATTTATGTTTTACCGCATGATTGAGCGAAAAGGCCAAAGATGAAAGGGTTTTTCCTCCTCCAGTTGGAACCGTGAGGGAGAAAAATTGAGGTTTTTGTGCCGCTTTTTCTTGACATTGTGCCAGGATATCCTGGCGTAATTTATTGACCGTTGTCTTTTGGGCCTCCAGGGTAAGGCTGGTTAAATGCTCGTTGAGTTTTTTCAGCATGGCGACAAATATTGCTGGTGACGAGAAGGATGGCCGGCATATGGCCCGATCCGCGGCCAAAAATTTTTCCGTATCCAGGAAATCGGCATCAACCAGGCAAGAAAAAATCATTCGCGTAAAGAAAGACAGGGAAAATCCAGCATGATCTCTGGTGAGTTTGAAAGGCAACGACAATTTTTGCAGTAACTGGATTCCAGGCAAAAGTGCGGCATCATCAGGAATTTTAGCATGTTTTAATCGATAGTGCAGTTCTGTTTCCTGTTCGCCGCCATCGGGAAGCCCACCATGATGACCGGCAATAATGTAGGCTGCCAGCAGGCCAAGTTGTTCAATATTCTCAGCAGCTACACGTGCCCCGAAAGTTGAATGATCAACTCTGACCGGTTTACCTTCCAATCTTTTTTGAAAAGCGGAAGTTGCCTTGCCCGCGTCGTGAAGCAGACCTCCAAATTGGCCCCATTGACCAGCACCAAAAACATCGGCAAACAGCTTTGCCCTTTTTGCAACATTCTCCAAATGCTCAGATAATTCCTGCCAATCTGATTTGTCTGGATTATCAGTAGAATGGGCATAGTAAATGTGCATGAATTTTCCC
>JANTGH010000201.1 GCA_024763055.1 Desulfobulbaceae bacterium | reverse complement strand
TTTGCGGATAGATTTTATGGGTCATGATAAAGTATAGCATATGACCCCTTGGTAACTATCTGAAATTAAAGAATCCAACTGAATTTTGTGATCATAGAAAAAACCCATCCCATTGCATTATTTTCCCGGTAGTGGATAGAAGAAATCCGTGTACAATTGGATGGAACCGTGTACAATATAAGGCCTGAAGTTTCTCGGGACATTTCCTGGTAATTGCCCGAAACTTCTTATTTTTTCCAATAATTCTTTTATAATTGCTCTGATTTTCAACAAAAACTTCAGGATGCTCGGCAGCCTGGAGGTCGACTGAATCAGACTGAAAATTATACCACCTGTCAGGTTACGCGCTTATGAGATTTTTTTCCATTCTGTTTTGCATCCTTTTTCTTGCCGGCTGCGGGTCAACCAATGTCAACAAACTTAAACAAAAAACAGGAGCCAAGGTCATGGCTCCTGCAGAGGTCCTCAGCCTGCTCGATAACAATACCCTGTTTCTCCATTCCTTCCAGGAAGATTCCTATTTTTATTTTGATCATTCAGGCAAACTGTTTGCCAAGGACATTCAAAATAACAAGGATGTGGGCAACTGGGATGTCAGTGAAGACGGTGAGCTCTGCATGCGAATGAGCAACTGGTGGTATGGGGATCTTCTCTGTTTTCAGGTCCTTTCCTCGGGTAAGGCTTACCACCTTGCCAGTGGCGGCGGCGTTATACAGTACTCCGGAGAGCAATTTACAGGTGATGCAAAGCATCTCTTTTATACAGTGAAAAGAAAAAAGAAAAGTTATCGTCGCTCGTTGCGTGCCAAAAAATCGGTCCGTGGAAAACAGAGCCCAGGCCTTGCTGTACGTTCTCAGAATCCATCGGAAAGAACAACCGAACAGTTTACCAAATCCATTACTGAAGAACTTCCTGCCTCGGAAGTGCTTGCCGAAAAAGATCTTCATTCCACTGTAAAATGGATGGCCCGGGACTGTCCTGGTTGCAATCTTGCCGAAACTGATCTCAAAAAGGCAGACCTCGTCGGCGCTCAACTTATGGGCGCAAACTTACGTGGGGCAATGCTGAAGATGTCAAATCTCCGCCGTGCCAATCTTGAAGGGGCAAATCTTGAGGGAGCAAACCTCTCCTATGCCAATATGCCCGGTGCTAACTTGAAAAACGCTAATCTTACCGGGGCAAATCTCAAGGGAGCTAATCTTATTCGGGCCGACCTGACCGGGGCCAAACTCGATAATGCTGATTTGACCAATGCCCTGCTTGAGAGTGTGCGAGGATTAAAAAGATAAAACCTAAATCCTGCAGTCGTCATGCGGCTTGACCGCATGACGACTGCAGGATTTAGGTAAAAAAATATTGTACGGTAAGCAAGAATTATTCATCATAACACTGTACTCTGAGCCCTGAACTCCAAACTCTAACCCTTTTTCACATATTATGTCCGCACCCTTTGTTCATCTCCACGTTCATACCCAATATTCCATGCTTGACGGAGCCATCCGTATTGACGACCTTATCAGTCGCAGCCTGGATCTTGAAATGCCCGCAGTGGCGGTAACCGATCACGGGGCCATGTACGGCGCCCTGCAATTTTATGAAAAGGCCACCAAGGCCGGCATCAAGCCCATTATCGGCTGTGAATTTTATGTGGCCCAGCACAGTCACTTAATCCATGACAAGACTGCAGGCCACAATTTTCATATTGTCCTGCTCGCCATGAATAAAACCGGGTATCAAAACCTGATGAAGCTGGCAACCATTGCCCAGACCAAAGGTTTTTACTACAAACCCCGCATTGATCAGGAGGTCATTAAACAGCATCATGAGGGACTCCTTGCCCTGACAGCCTGTCTGCATGGTGAAATTCCATGGCGAATTACTCATAACGACCATGAGGGCGCAGAAAAAAAAGCCCTGGAGCTGCAAGAGATCTTTGGCGATCGCCTCTATTTTGAGATTCAGGAAAATGGTATTACCGAGCAGAAGATTGCCAATACCGGGCTGATAGAGCTTGGAAGCAAACTCGGGATAAAGCTGGTGGCAACCAATGACTGCCATTATCTGAATCGGGAGGAATCCTATGCGCACGAGGTACTGCTCTCTATCCAGACAGGAAAAACCATCAATGATCCCAAGAGATTTCGCTTCTCAACTGATGAGCTTTATTTCAAATCGCCGGAAGAAATGTCCAAACAATTTGGTTACTGCCCCGAAGCCCTGACTAACACCCTTGAAGTTGCCGAGCGCTGCAATCTTGAGCTTCCCTTTGGCGAGCATCATTTTCCGATCTTTCCGGTGCCTGAAGACGAAAGCCTTGATACCCTGTTTGAGAAGGCGTGCTGGGATGGCCTGACTGATCGCCTTAATCATTTACGCGAACTGCGCGAAGTTTCCCCGGAGCTTGAAAAACAGTATCGGGACCGGTTACGCATGGAAATTGAAGTTATTCGCACCATGGGATTTTCCGGCTACTTTCTTATTGTTGCTGATTTTATTACCTGGGCTAAAAAGAAACAAATCCCTGTTGGACCCGGTCGTGGATCAGGCGCCGGCAGCCTGGCCGCTTACTGCATGTCCATAACGGATATTGATCCCCTTCCCTACGGCCTTATTTTTGAACGATTTCTCAATGTCGAACGTATGTCCATGCCTGACTTTGATGTGGATTTCTGTAAGGAACGGCGGGATGAGGTCATTGATTACGTACGGAAAAGATACGGCGGTGATAAGCATGTTGCTCAGATTGTTGCCTATGGTTCCATGAAGGCCAGGGCTGTTCTCCGAGATGTAGGCAGAGTGCTTGAAATCCCACTGCCCACGGTAGACCGCATTGCCAAGCTGGTGCCCGAAGAGTTGAAAATCACGCTGAAAAAGGCCATCGACAAAGAGCCACGACTCAGAGAGGCCATGAAAGATGACAGTATTCAAGAGCTCCTCAGCGTGTCCCAGACCCTGGAAGGTCTTTCCAGGCATAAAACAATCCATGCCGCAGGGGTCGTCATCTCTCCCAAACCCATGGTTGAGTATTTACCACTCTGTGTTGGTCCGAACAAAGAAGTCCTGACCCAGTATGACATGAAGTATACCGAGAAAACAGGACTGATCAAGTTCGACTTTTTAGGCCTGAAAACACTTACGGTCATTGATCGAGCCTTGAAACTGATTAAAAAGGACATCGGTCTGGATGTCGATCTCACCAGGATCTCAATGGATGATCCCAGGACCTATTCCCTCCTGTGCAAGGGAGACAGTCTTGGCGTTTTTCAGCTCGAAAGCGACGGTATGCGTGAGTTGCTGATTAAAATGGCCCCTGAACAGTTCAGTGATCTGATAGCTCTGGTTGCCCTGTACCGCCCCGGACCTCTTGATTCCGGCATGGTGGATACCTTTGTCGACACCAAGCACGGCAAACGTCCTGCCGAATACCCGCTGCCGGAGATACAACCTGTTCTTGAAGAGACCTACGGGGTTATTGTCTACCAGGAGCAGGTCATGAAAATCGCCAATATCCTTGCCGGATACAGTCTTGGCGATGCCGATATTCTTCGGAGAGCCATGGGCAAGAAAATCCCGGAAGTCATGGAGGAGGAGCGAGGAAAATTCATGGCCGGGGCAGCCAGGAAAAATATCCCGGAAGATAAGGCTAAATATATATTTGATCTGATGGCAAAATTTGCCGGTTATGGATTTAATAAATCACATTCGGCGGCCTATGCGCTGATTGCTTACCAGACCGCCTATCTGAAGGCCCACTATCCGGCCCAGTTTTTAGCAGCCCTGCTCTCCTGCGACGTTGACAACACCGACAAGGTCGTAAAATACATTAATGAATGTAAACAGATGGAGATTCCAGTATTACCGCCGGACATTAACGAATCTTTTGACGACTTCACGGTTATCAATGATCGTATCCGGTTCGGGCTGGCAGCTGTAAAAAATGTGGGAGGCGCTGCTCTGGATTCCATTATAGAGGAAAGGGAGGAAGGCGGCCCCTATTTATCAATCGGTGATTTTTGCAGCCGTATTGATTCAGCCCGCGTCAACCGAAAGGTCATAGAAAGCCTGATTAAGGCAGGGGCGCTTGATTCCATGGGTGGTCGGCGCGCCCAGTACATGGAGGTCCTTGACCAGGTCCTGGATCAGGCAAAGGCCGTGCAGCGCGACCGCTTGAGCGGACAGATGAACCTGTTTTCCCTGACACGCCAGGAAGATGACAACAAAAAAGAGAATGAAGTTGAACTGCCGGAGATTGAAGACTGGCCCGAGTTAAAAAAACTTTCCTATGAAAAAGAAACCGTAGGCTTTTTCCTGACCGGGCATCCCTTGGAATCAGTCATGGAAGACATCAAACGGATCGTTGATACCGATATCGACCATCTTGCGACCTGGCCGGACAAAAAGGCCGTGCGGGTCGGTGGTCTGATTCAGCAGGTCAAAGAACATAAATCCCGCAAAGGTGACCGGATGGCCTTTACCGTGCTTGAGGATATGAGTTCAAGCGTTGAGGTGATTGTCTTTCCCTCCACCTTTGCCGACTGTTCCCACCTTCTCGGCGGCGAAGAACCCCTTATAGTGTTAGGTACCGTACAACAGGGGGAACGCGGCGCCAAAATTATCGCCCAATCCATTGATTTATTGCCCAATGCCCTTGAAAAATATACGGAAAAAACAGCTATTCGCCTGCAGGCTGCACAGACATCACGCCAACACATGGAACAACTCAAGGAGGTGCTCTATACCTTTCACGGCAAGGTACCGGTCCATTTGACCCTGCATTTTGATGGTCGGGGTGAGGTGGACGTGGAAATACTAAAAGACATGGCCATCCAACCTACACCGGATTTTTTTCAATCCATTAACAAACTCTGCGGGCCATCCGCCTTGCAGGTGGAGATGAAAAAAACAGAGGTAAAAAGGAGAAAAAACAAGGGCTACGGAAGATACAACCGCAAGACCGAACATTGAGCTGCGCCTGCCTGTTGCGGAAAAAACCGGAAAAGTAGACGGAAAAGGGTATTAGGTTTCCTGATATCAAATAGGACCGCAGGAATACAGAAGTATTTCTTTATTGACCATTGCCTGGAGACTATGCAAATCTTCTTTATGCCCGGATCAGTACGAATAATTCTTCCCAACACTCCCCTATCATATTGTCGAGCTTGGGCATAACCGGCAGACTCTCTTTTGTTGCTGATAGCGACTACCGTAAGTGGTCAGGGGCACCACATCTTCGCACGGTCGTGACTGTCCGTATAGAGGGGCTATAACGACCAGTCACGCCTGTACGAATCTGCGGCACCCCTGACCACTTACAAAATTTAGGAAAATGAATCCCCATAGTTATCAACCCTGTGATCAAATACCGACTACCGCTATTATTGGGAAAACTTTGTCTATTCAGAGCTTTTTCTCTTTTCCCTTCTGCTTGTTGTCCCGCCGGCACTGGCAATGGGTGCCGTTTCTTCTCGGACTGGAGCGGCTGGCCACTCACAATAAAAGCCAGGCCGCCTGGGACTGGTGCATTAACGGCTGCGTCTCGGTGGTGAGCACCGGGCTGGCCGCCATTGTATCGGTAGAACTCGGGTTTTCAGCTGTCATGCTCATTGCCTGTGCTGCCTACGGATTGGCTGCCCTTTCTGCTGCCATGTTAGAAGGGAGAGTAATTCAGTTCCTGTTGGCGCTCAAACAACACCACAACCCGAGAACAGACAAAACCTATGGTAACGATATATGTATACAGCATACAGTGCTTTTTCCATTTCACTTTTAGGCTCAATATCTGTACATATCCACCATCCATGAGTCACTACAGCTCGCATATATTCTTCCGGCCTAAGGGTTCGGTCAAAAATAACTTCGGATTCTGAGTTGACACTGCAACATATCTTCAGCCGATCCTCAATCATGAAATCCTCGACGTAGCCCTGCTACGCCTGCGGTTTCATTCAATCAGATCG
>JANTGH010000200.1 GCA_024763055.1 Desulfobulbaceae bacterium | reverse complement strand
TACAGGCGGAAGGATCACGATCGTAGACCGGAGAGGCAACCGGGTCATAAATGAAAGGGGATGGTGCCGATGAAGGCAGCGGCAGTTCCCCCACGTAGGCGGGAACACTGTCCACGGCCCCAAATTGGGCGTTGACCGTCACGTCGCTGGTAACGGTCATGGTGCAATCCCCAGTACCGCTACAATCCCCGCTCCAGCCGACAAAGGAACTCCGGTAGCCATTGCCATCCAGGGGTTGCGGATGCAGGTCAATAGATTGACCTTTCAGATAAGTGAGAGTGTAGCTTTGGGAACCGGTCAGTTGGTCATGGCCGCAATCAAAACCATCACTCGTATGAATGTTGCCGGGACCGTTGACCGTCACGGTGACGGTGGCAAACATATCCGGGCTGACCGCCACCAGGTTCGACCGGTATTCCCGGTCGCAGAGACGGTCTTTCAAAACCGCCCGGAACCCAGTCATGCCGGGCTCGGCACCAACCCAGAGATCATGAAGATAGGCCGGGGTGGCAGCTCCACAATATCCAAACAGCCTGAGGTCATCCTGGTCGTAGATATCAATCCAGGTCCGGGATGAATTGGTATTGAGGCCGCAGGCAGGCAGATTCGGCGAAGGCGCAAAAAGGCTTGCCGGATAGGCATTGTAATTGGTTACCGAAAAGCGCAGCCGAACAGTCTGGTGGCCACCGGGCATGGCATTCTCCGTCCGGGTGAGTACCACTTGCGGGTCCGGCAGGCCGCTGGGACACTGGGCATTCATCTGGGGCCATTCACAGCCATCCCTCGGGCTCATCCGGATATTATCCACCTGCATGGCCCCGGTGAGATCCTGATCATTCATATAGCCCGGAATGAAGAGCCCCAGGGGAACGTTATCGATTGCCTCGTCATTGAACAAAACGTCTCCGTTGATCACTACCGCCCAACGATGATTGTCCAGATCAAAATAACACTCGAAATGAAGCGGGATGCCCGTTTCATACGTGGTTGAAAAAACCAGACCATCTTTACTCTTGAAAGCCAGGGTTTTATCTTTTAAGGCATAGATATCGGCAACCTTGCTTTTGGCGGGAGGGAATAAATCATCCCCCCCGCCCATTGCTAAAAGCAAAAGTATAATGATTATAGGATTAACAGGACATCCCAGGACACCCGGACACAGCCAGTGCCAAATGTCCGGTCGTAAAAATCAAAATGAGCACCATTGCTATCGTAGGTATCCGTATCGGCAATGCGCATAAAATTGCCGGTTGCCAGAGTTGGCCCCGCTATCGTAGCGCTATTTTCCACCGTGAAGCCATCCGCCTTCTCCAACAGGCAGGGACGGTCAAAACGGTCAGGAGCTGTCGGCACAATCTGGCCCGGCTGAAAATCGGAGGGCAGGTAATAGGTATAGTCGAACGTTCCTTCAAAGGTTGCGTTAATGTGATCTACGGCAACACAAGGGGCGCAAAAGGTAAACAACAAAATGACCACCAATAATAATGAACCGTAAAAAGATCTGATTTTCATCGTTTCCTTCTTTCTTTAACGACCAAAGTTCACCATATCACGGCTGAAATAAGACCGAGTAGCCTATGCTTCACCATCCAAACCCAGCAGTATCCGGTACACTTTTTTCCTGACATTCAAGTTTCTAACCGGACAGTACTATCCAAGCCATAAGTATAACGTATTATCCCATATTCACAAGCCCCTATGGCAACTTCATTATTCCATCATCCATACCCCATACACATTGAGGAAAAACGGCACCGGCGACAGCAGCCCGATGCTGACAAAAATCATGGAAGATACCCAGCCCTTGAGGTGACCAGGCAACGGATCGCTTTTCAAGCGTACTTCTTCAACGCCGGGGCAACGTCAAGAGGCCCTTCACCTTGCGGATTGAAGGGCCTCCCGGCTTTACATCAGTTCATTATCCGCAGACCTTCGACTACGGCGCCTGAAAATAGGCGGACCAGAAATAGAAATTGCTGAAATCGGTCTCTCAGGTCGGGACAACCGCAAGATACAGATTATGCAGCCCCGAGGGCAGCAGCGTCAAAGGGATATCACCATATAATGATTCATCGATATCAGTATAACTGGCATTGGCCTTCCAGCGGGGAAGTTCCGTCATTGCAGCAGTAAAAAGTTCGAATTCATTACTGCCATTAACCAGAAACGCGTAACTTTCCACTTTTCCATACCTTACGCAGAACAATAACCTTTTACTTGCGCCACCAGCTGCGACGAGCTATACCCAGCATCCCCAACCCGGAAAAAAGAAGCCATAAAGACCCGGGAACAGGAACCGTGCATGGTTCTATACAAAAAGTATTTACGTATTGGTGAACATTGTTGGTGGTGGATCGACGGGAAAAGTCAAAGCTGCCATCACCAAGGAAACCGGCAAACACACTGGCAACCCGGTCGAATTTAAAGGAAACAGCCGGACCGGAAATGCCTAAGGCATTGAAGGCGTAATGCTGCAAGGTGTCCCGACCCGAATCAAGATCTGTACTCTTTTGGCTGTCACCATTGACGGATACGCCGACCATGGCTGCATCAAAAGGATGAACAGGCAACAAGGCAGTGGCATCTTTATAGCTTCTGATATCATCAAAAAGAGACGACCAACGAATAGTGCCATTTGGGCCAGGCTGAACGCTATAGGTACTTGCCATGGCCACTCCCGCAACCCCAAAAACAAGTATTGCACTGATAAACAACATCTTTTTTACAGTTCCCATGGCATCCTCCTCCACCCATCATTAAACAACTATAATGAGAACATACATTATTTTTAGAGAAAATCAATCAGCCAAAGGTATGAATTTTAAAAAAATATTCGCTTTAAGACGGACAAAAGGCATACTTTAGCCTGAAAATGAGCCATGGAAAGCTTTTCGACAATGCCTTTTTAAGGAATTTGCAGTCCTCTTCATTCGTCAATGGCAGTCCACCATTATGCTATAGTGGCCGAAAACATACTGGCCATCATCACTTGCGAGATAATCCGACAAGGTCTCTAAGGTTTGGAAGTTCCCAGCCTCAATGGGGACCGATAAAAAATAGATATCCCATTCCCCCTGGTATATGCTTGGGAGAGGGCAAATATCCAGGTTTTCAAAAAACGTTCCATTTTCAATCGGCACAAAGTCTTTTGTTAATGGTTGTTCAGGGCTATGGATAAAATAAATGTCATCAGGAAATTGTATCATAGCGTAATTTCGGGTCTCCCCGACCAGGGGAAAATCAGCTACGAGCGACAGCTTATCTCCAGGGGAAATTTCGCCGTCAACCGCGTCATCACCCAGGCGAACAGGAGCAGATACTCTATTACCATCATAATCACACACCTCCCGGCGCGGCTCAAGGGAACAGCTTTCTCCATACCAGAAGGCTCCTATCCCATTACAACCGGACGCCGTTTTACAGCCTTCAAGGTTGCCCTGTTGACAAGCAAAATCCGCCGGCAAATGGACTAATCCACTCCCATATACCGTATCTTTCCCCCCGGGACCCAGATCAAGGGCATTGGCCTCCAGGTAATTCTTGATCTCCCGGGGCGAAAAACCCGGAAAATACTGAGCTACCAAAGCAGCTATTCCGGCCACAAAAGGTGCGGCCGCCGAGGTGCCATCAAATCGCTGGGAATAGCTTGCCGTTATAATCCCGTCGGGCGCAACCAAATCAGGCTTGACAATGTCACCGGCCGGCCCCTGCGAGCTGTAACTTTCAATAGAAACCTCCAGGGAAGAATCCAGTAGAGCCGCACCAACGGTAATTACATCAGGATTTGAGGCAGGACAATTCAGGTTTACGGTTCCGTAAGGATCATAATATTCTAATTTGGGAAATTGCTCATGACCGACCAGCAGGACAAGGTTGCCATGATAATCATGCCGGGGAGAAAAATCTTTAATCGCAATATAATAGTCACTCCCCGGTAAAACTTTGAATTTACACGCTTCAACCCCTAGGGGCACTTGAGATTGGTCAAGTTGTGAACTTGCTTTCAGGTGTTCATTTTGATCGACAATATATAAATCATAGTCATGATAGTGTCCCATCTCATCGCCATCCCAGAGGAGCAAAACATAGACATCCTCATCCGCATAGCTGGTTGTAACTATTTCATTCCAATTTTCAGCGGGGGAAAAATTTAAAAAATTATTTCCATCATTATCAACAAAAGGACCACTCCATTTTTTCTGGGCATCATTACCGGCAGCCTGTGACCAGGTGATGCCATTGGCGACGGCAGCACTAATGGTCGCGTTCCACTGAGTTTCCACCCCATCCACATAGGTAATAAGCTCATTCGCACCGGCAGAAGTGTCAGCGTCTCCCCAGACCATCTCATAGGTTAACTTACAAAATAATTTCAGATTTAAACCAATGGAACTGCTGATAATCGTCACTCCCTGCGATTGCAACCATTTGACTGCATTCACAAAATCCACCGAAATATCAGCAACATTCACCAGGTAAAGCGTTGCATCGGGAGCAAGATCATGGATAATTTCAGCACAGGCCGTACCATGTCGAGAAGAAATAAAGTCTGACCAGAAGCCATTGTATTTCGTCTCCACCTGTAGTGGAAGTTCCGTACCCAATAAATCGGCATAACCTGAAAAGCCAGCATCAATAATACCCACCTTGACGCCCCTGCCGGTAATCCCCGCGCTATGCCATTCGGTCACGCCAACACGTTGCAGACGGCTGCCGGCAACGTCATCTACCCTTGGCCTTGTTGGTTTTTTTATCAACTTTATGCGAGTCCAGGAGGCCAAAGCCTCAACCTTCCCGGGGGGAATCCACACCTGAACATTGTTGAAAGCATGATTGCCAAGATGTCCCCCCAGCTTTTCAACCCTGCGTTTCAGCTCTCTTAAAACATTGTCGGCTAAGGGCTGCAGATAGTCGGCGTCAATGACGACAATAACTTTGATCGTTTTTTCATCTTTTGTACTGTTTTGGAACTCGCTGCCATCATCAATTGCCGATTCTTTGTTTGTTTGCCCCTGGACAATATCCCCCTTTAAAAACGGGCCTATTTTCCCCTTCATACCCGTGGTTGACGTTGCGGCAAAGAGATGAGGAGTACAACAGGAAAAAAACAGGATAATAAATGGGATGATTCCCCGGAACAGGACATGCGTTTGTTTATCCATATCAGATTTTTTCTCCTTGCGATGCCCGGCACAACCGGAAGATTGGAGCAAAGATCAGAGTTGTCCATGAAGACGGCATGAAAATGCCCATATGTACTAATCTTGATGGACTCGTAAAAAGTCGTATTTTGAAAAATTGACCGCAATATGTAGCGTTTCCTCAAGCATTACGCAACCATATATTGTGGCTAAAATCTCAGTGTAGGACTTTTTACGAAACCATCAATCTTATATTACACAACTTTCTGACTTGTGTTACCAGAATACTTCGTCTGGATGTTTGGGCTTGGCTTATGGCTGGTCTGCCGCCAAGCAGGCGACATGGAACACCGAACGAATCATGCTGGACAGTTTTCAAAACTGTCCCCACTCAGGCGGCCAAAACCGCTATGAGCCAAGCTGGAACATCCGGTAATACATCCCTTGGCAATGCAAGTCAGAAAGTTGAGTTTATCATTTAAAAAGCGTAACTATTCATCTGACCTGTACATTCAGGGTACACAATCCCGATTTCCCTCTGCCTGTCGGCAGACACGGCCGGAAAATCAGGTTATGTTTCCAGAATGTACTGACATACATCAGTATTCGGTGTGTATCTACTCACGCTGAAGAGTTACTAAAAAGCTTGCAATATATGTGTAAGTTATGGCATTTTATATCGAAATTCCTCATGAACGGCAATTTTCAATAATTATCCTTGTGGGATAATCATTTCAGAAATAAGGCGACCATTGAAATACCTGGCTCCCACTCCCAAGAAAAGGAAACTTTTTTTTCTCTGCGGCGATGTATTGATT
>JANTGH010000199.1 GCA_024763055.1 Desulfobulbaceae bacterium | reverse complement strand
CCCGTTCTGGGAGCGGAATCAATGGTTCAACTTTTTCCCAAAACTTATCAGATACTTCCCAAGACTGAACTTTTGCCATAGAGCCCCCGAGTGCAAGGTTTTTACTAGAGGTACTATAGCTGAGGTCTCGATAAAATGCAATTTATTTACGGATAAGTTCTTAATCAATGAAGCCATGCGTATCGAACGGTCCATGGTTCTGGGTGCCAATCCCTGGCAGCGAAGCGAGACGCGTAAGGGATATGCCAATGGATATAAAGGTAAAACCGTTGACAGCCGTTTTGGAAAGCTTGCACTTCAAGTTCCCCAGGTGCGAGGGGATGTTCAGTTTTATCCCTCAGCATTGGAGAAAGGCCTGCGCAGTGAAAGAGCCCTGAAGCTGGCGATGGCCGAGATGTATGTCAATGGGGTTTCGACCCGTAAAGTAACCAAGGTTTTCGAAGAACTTTGCGGCCTTGAGGTGACCAGCAGCCAGGTCAGCCGGGCAGCAAAAATGCTGGACGAGGAGCTGGGAAAATGGCGTAACCGTCCACTTGGCAGAATCCCTTATCTGCAGCTTGATGCCCGCTATGAAAAAGTTCGCAGCAATGGCGCTGTTGTCAGTGGCGCGGTGCTGCTGGCTACCGGTGTAACCGAAGAAGGGAAACGTTCCGTTCTCGGGGTCAGCGTTTCCCTGAGCGAAGCCGAACCTCACTGGCGCCGGTTCCTGCAACAGCTGAAAGAGCGTGGCCTGCACGGGGTCAAAATGATTACCAGTGACGATCATGAAGGCATCAGGGCAGCATTGAAAGCCACTTTTACCGGGGTGCCATGGAATCGCTGTCATGTTCATTTGCAACGGAATGCCTTTGCCTATATCCCCAGGGTAGAGATGAAAGAGGACGTTGCCCGGGATATCCGTACCATTCTGACCGCACCGAACCTGGAAGAAGCCGAACGGTTGCTGGAAATAACCGTGAAAAAGTACAGCACCAAAGCCTCTCGACTGGCCGTATGGATGGAAGACAACCTTCCTGAAGGATTCACTGTTTTTTCATTGCCGCCGGCTCATCGCCGCCGCCTGCGCAGCACTAATATGTTGGAGCGACTCAACCGGGAAATCAAACGTCGCACCAGGGTTGCGACGCTGTTTCCCAACGAATCATCATTGCTGCGCCTGGTCAGTGCCATCCTGATGGAAGTCAGTGAAGAGTGGGAAAGCGGCAAGACCTATCTGAAGATGCAATGAAAATTCCTTCTGTTGGAGCTGAAGCTGCCATTCCCTCCGTCATCGCCGCCTTGACAACGGCATGGAGGCGCATGAGGTGTCAAGGGAAGCGACAGGTCAACTCAATGCTGTCAAAGCAGAGGGGCTGACCTTGACGCCTCAAAGCCCCGTGCCATAATCACAGGCGATGGTAAGGAATCGGCATTCTCATAAATTGTAAAAGAGCAAAAACTGCAAAACGAGAAGATCTGGATTGACCTGATACGAAATTACAGAAAAAATGTTGCTTTATCGAGCTCTGGCCCGGGAACGTTTTGTGGTGCCTCCGGAATCAAACTTTGATTCTCTCTACAGTAAACGTGACCAGCCCAATATCGGTGAGATCATCAATATCGCCCTTGAAAAAATCGAGGACGCCAACAAGTCAAAACTTGAAAATGTTTTCCGGAATATTGATTTCAACAGCGAACCTGCCCTGGGTCAGACCAAGGAGCGCAACCGCCGTTTGAAGAATCTTCTGGAGGATTTTGCCGACGAGCGTCTTGATTTGCGCCCCTCACGCATTGGCAATCGTGACGTAATCGGTGACGTGTATGAATACCTGATTTCCCGTTTTGCGGCCGGGGCCGGAAAAAAAGCCGGTGAGTTCTACACGCCGCCCGAAGTTTCCACCCTGCTGGCCAGATTGCTGGCTCCCAAAGACGGGGACCGCATCTGTGACCCGGCCTGCGGATCCGGGTCGCTTCTCATCAAAGTCGGTCAGGAAGTCGGCAGCTCAGATTTCGCCCTGTTCGGCCAGGAGTCTAACGGTTCCACCTGGTCACTGTGCCGGATGAACATGTTTCTGCACGGGATGGACGCCGCCCGCATCGAATGGTGCGACACCATCAACAATCCCAGGTTGATTGAGAACGACGAACTGATGCGCTTCAATGTCGTGGTTGCCAATCCGCCGTTCTCTCTGGATAAGTGGGGCCAGGAAAACGCAAGTCATGACCGGTTCAATCGCTTCTGGCGCGGGATCCCCCCGAAAAGCCGGGGTGATTACGCCTTTATCAGCCACATGGTTGAAATCGCCCTGGAGGGTGAAGGCAAAGTGGGCGTCATTGTGCCGCACGGGGTCCTGTTTCGTGGCGGCGCGGAAGGCGTTATTCGAAAGGCATTCATTGAGGACAACATTCTTGAGGCGGTTATCGGTCTTCCGGCCCAGCTTTTCTACGGCACTGGGATACCGGCGGCCATTCTTGTTTTCAACAAGGGCCGGAAACCCTGGAAGACGGCAAAGAACAGGCGCGACAAGCATGTTCTCTTTGTTGACGCCAGCCACGAGTTTAAAGACGAGAAAAAACAGAACCGTCTGCGGGACGAGGATATTGAAAAGATTGTTTCCACGTATCGCGAATTTAAGGAAGTCGAAAAATACTCGCATCCGGTTACACTGGCAGAGATTCAGGAAGCCGAATTCAATCTGAATATTCCCCGCTATGTGGATACCTTTGAAGAGGAAGAGGATGTCGATATTCCGGCGGTTCAAAAGGAGATTGAAGAGCTGGAGGCGGAGCTTGCGAAGACACAGAAAGAACTCGGCGGTTACTTAAGGGAGCTTGGACTATGAGTGACAAGGATGAATCATGAAAAATAATATAATCAAGGGAAAGCAGATGCCTGGGAAAAACGAGACATCCATTGTCCGCTCATCGGCTGCGGAGTACCTGACCTTTGTCGCAGCCACTGGGAAGGGTGGTGTTGAAGCGGTTTATGCGGATGAAAACATCTGGCTGACCCAGAAAATGATGGGGATTCTCTATGATGTTGAAACCCATACCATTAATTACCACCTGAAGAAGGTGTTTTCTGACAGCGAGCTCGAAGAAGATTCAGTTATTCGAAATTTTCGAATAACTGCCGCTGATGGCAAAAACTATAACACCAAACACTACAATCTCTCGGCTATTATTGCCGTTGGTTACAAGGTCAACTCAGAACGTGCCGTGCAATTTCGTAAATGGGCTACCACCATCATTAAGGAGTACACCATCAAGGCTTACGTGATGGATGATGAACGCATAAAAAGCGGCGGCTCCATCCTAACTGAGCAATATTTTGAGGAGCAGTTACAGCGCATTCGTGAGATCCGTCTTTCCGAGCGCAAGTTCTACCAGAAGATTACCGACATATATGCCACATCTGTCGACTATGATGTAACTGCACAGGCAACCAAGCGCTTTTTCGCCATGGTTCAAAACAAATTGCATTGGGCTATTCACGGCCAGACGGCAGCAGAAGTCATTGTGGATCGGGCAAACCATCAGAAACAAAACATGGGCTTGACTACATGGAAAGACGCTCCAAGAGGAAAGATTCATAAGTTTGATGTCAGTGTTGCCAAGAATTATCTGACCGAGAATGAAATGGCTCAATTGCAACGGTTGGTTTCGGCCTATCTGGATGTCGCGGAAGATATGGCGCTGCGTAAGATTCCGATGACCATGCAGGATTGGGAAACCCGACTAAATCGGTTTATCGAAGCTACTGATCGGGAAATCTTGCGGGATGCGGGGAAAGTGACGGCAGAAATAGTCAAGGCCCATGCTGAAAGTGAATTTGAAAAATACCGCATCGTTCAGGACCGGTTGTATGAAAGCGATTTTGACCGGGTAGCGAAACAGATTGAGGCAGCGGTAAAGATGTGGCCGGGGAAAGGCAAGGGGCGGAAGAAATGAGTAGGGGCAGACGCAACGAAAACAGACCGGGATATAAAAAGACTAAAGTTGGGTGGATACCGGAGGATTGGAAATGTGTACCCGGGAAATATGCTTTTTCCAATAGCACCGAAAAGGGGTATGACGCTCTTCCAGTTCTGGCAATAACGATGGAGTCGGGCCTTGTTCATAGAGATAGCCTGGATCGGAAAATGCCGAACGCTATCGCTGGAGACGGCAGCTTGCATGTTCGTGTGGGAGATATCGCATATAATATGATGCGGGTATGGCAGGGTGCTATTGGCTTGGCATCAGAAGAAGGGGTGATTAGTCCTGCCTATGTCGTTCTTCGTCCCAAGAAGCACGTTTACTCGCTCTTCATGTTCTATCTGTTTAAGTCGGTGCATGGTCTATACTTCATACAATCTTATTCCTATGGCCTTACCGGAGACCGCCTGCGTCTCTACTACAAAGACTTTGCCATAATCCCCCTTCCGCTCCCCCCTCTCCCCGAACAGAAAAAAATAGCTGAAATTCTCTCCGCCTGGGACCGGGCTATTGAGCAGGTTGTCAAGCTCATCAATGCCAGGCAGCGGTTGAAAAAAGGACTGATGCAGCAGCTTCTCACCGGCCGGATGCGGTTCCCTGAGTTTGGCAAGCCGGCCCAGAAAAAAGGAGAGCTGCCGGAGGGGTGGGCCATGAAGTCGATTAGTAGCATTGCCCGGGTCTCCTTCAGCGGGGTAGACAAGAAGACTCATGCCGATGAGATGCCTGTCAGGCTCTGCAACTACATGGACGTCTATGCGAATGACTATATCACCGCTGACTTGGATTTCATGCCAGCAACAGCTTCGGATTCCGAGATCACAAGGTTTTCGCTTCAAAGGGGAGATGTGATGATCACCAAAGATTCTGAAACTCCTGATGATATCGGCGTTCCGGCGATCGTTACAGAGGATTTGGAGGGGGTGATATGCGGCTATCACCTTGCGCTCATCCGCTCGGACTCTGCAGAAGTCGATCCCTTTTTTCTGTCAAAGGAACTGGGTAGCGCAAGATCAAAAAGGCATTTTTCGACACATGCCAATGGAGCCACGCGGTTTGGTTTGACCACATCTGCTGTGATGAAGACCACAGTCCACTTGCCCACCATTGAGGAGCAAACCCGCATTGCCGCAGTCCTTTCCACCTGCGACCGGGAAATTGAGCTGCTGCAAAGAAAACAGGAAAAATTGAAGGAGCAGAAAAAGGGCCTGATGCAGAAGTTGCTGACAGGGGAAGTTCGCCATCCGGAGTTTTTAAGGGGAGAACATCATGAAATTTGAGAAATTCAAATCTGGTAACTATCGTCAACAATATCAATATAAGGATTTTCTGCCGGCCAAAATCAACCATGAATGGTCCTGGGACGATCCGCGCATTAATGTGCTGCTGGAAAAGGCGACAAAGTCGCTGGGAGAACTGAATGCATTTACCTTGATCGTTCCGGACGTGGACCTGTTTATCCAGATGCATATCATTAAGGAAGCTAATACCTCCAGCCGGATAGAGGGCACAAAAACAGAAATGGATGAGGTGCTGTTGGACGAGAAAGAAATCAGACCGGAACGGCGGGATGACTGGCATGAGGTGCAGAACTATGTCAGGGCCATGAACATGGCGATCGGGAAATTAAAAACGCTGCCTCTTTCCCTTCGTCTATTGTGCGAAACACACGCCACTCTTATGCAGAACGTACGTGGTAAAAGGAAGACGCCGGGGGAATTTCGCCGCAGCCAGAACTGGATCGGTGGGGCATCACTTGCGGATGCGGTTTTCATTCCGCCGCACCATAATGACCTGCCTGAGTTGTTGGGTGACCTTGAAGCATTCTGGCACAATGAAAATATTCAGGTGCCGCACCTGATACGCATTGCCTTGAGCCATTATCAGTTTGAAACAATTCATCCGTTCCTGGATGGTAACGGGAGAATGGGCCGTCTGCTGATCACCCTGTATATGGTCAGTCACGGCCTGCTGGAAAAACCATCGCTCTATTTATCCGCCCATCTCGAAAAACACCGTAC
>JANTGH010000198.1 GCA_024763055.1 Desulfobulbaceae bacterium | reverse complement strand
CCTGGCTCTGCTTTTTGCCACTCAACTACGCCTGCAAAAACAAGAAGCTCACATCCTCCTGGCCAACCGTCAAAACCACCTCCTTAATAAGTTTGCCGATCTGCCCTATCCCGGCTGGTGGGATACGGCATTGGTCGAAAGCGGGGGCGAATTCTTCCTCTTTTCAACCAATAAACCGGCCCCCGGCATTACCGGTTTTGACGACCACTGGGCCCTCGATCTTGAGAAAGGAAAACTCGTTCTGGTGAAAGATCGGGAAGCGGCAACGATCAAAACCGAACTTAATTTCACCACAGATCAACCACCTGACAGCCAGGGCCATTTAAAGCTTACCCTCAAAGGCAGCACTGCAACCTCGTGGCGGGCGCAATGGCGCGATCTCTCACCTTCCGAGAGAGAAATTGCCGCATCCCAACTGCTGCATCAGGTCAACCCCAAAGCCTCCCCTTCAACACCGCTGACTATCAAGGGACTTAAAAACGATCTACAGGAATTGGTTTTCATTTGTGATTTCAAAGTAAAAAACCTTTTCGGCAATTTGGCCGGCAAAACATCTCGACTCCTTCTGCCGCTGGCTGCACCGGATTTTCCTGCCCCCTACCAAACCCTGCTCAAAAGTCGGCAGCAGCCTTTAGCCATAGGCGGCAACCTTGTCATCATAGACCGGATCACCCTGCACCTTTGTGCCGACAACCGTATCATAGACCTGCCACCAAGCGCCGACATGGCCCTGCCACAGCTGCAATGGCAGGTTGACAGCAGACTTGACAAAAATAAAAAAAGTCTGACTTATGAACGAGAGCTTGAGCTGCAACGAGGAATGGTCTCAACCGAGGGTCCTGACTATAAAAATTTCATCAATGCCATTAAAAGCTTGAACCGACCCGAAACTTTACGAATAATTTTCTCAGGGGCAGAGTAAAAATGGAGGGGACATGAAACTACCAATTAACAAAACAAAAATTGTTTGCACCATTGGGCCGTCTTCAGACTCTCCTGAAATGCTGCGCAAAATGATTCTTGCCGGGATGAATATTGCCCGAATCAACTTTTCACACGGCGAATTTCCCGGCCATAAGGAAGTGATCAAGAGAATACGTGCAGCAGCAATGGAGGCAGGAAGACGGGTGTCCATTCTTGCTGACCTCCCCGGACCGAAAATGCGTATCGGGCAAATTGTCAATGAACCGGTCTATCTGCGCCAGGGTGAGCGGTTTACCCTGACAACAGAAGATATTGAGGGTAACAATAAACGCGCTTCTATGAGCCTTCCGCGCCTTCCAAAAGTTGTAAAAAAGGGCGATATACTATTTATCAACGACGGCCTGATTCAACTTCGAGCAGAGGAAATCGAAGACAGTGAAGTTATCTGTACGGTTGAGGTTGGAGGGGAATTGAGGTCGCGTAAAGGCTTAAATCTGCCCGGAATCGATCTTGGAGAGGGTGCTTTTACGAAACATGATTATAAGTGTATGAAGTTTGCTCTGGAAAACGGAGTCGATTGCATCAGCCAATCTTTTGTCTCCGAGGCCTCAGATGTAGAGGCTGTACGGAAGGCGGCTACAGATCTTGGCTACCAGCCTTTTATAATCGCCAAGATTGAAAGAAAGAACAACCGGGAGAATATAGATGCAATTCTCGATTCAGCAGACGCTATTATGGTGGCTCGTGGCGATTTAGGGGTGGAGATTCCAATTGAGGATATTGCCGTAACTCAGAAATACATTATTGCCAAAGCCAACCTGCTGGGCAAACCGGTGATTACGGCAACACAGATGCTTGAATCGATGGCCAAAAACCGGCGCCCAACCAGGGCGGAATCTACGGATGTTGCCAATGCCATTTTAGACGGCACCGACTGCGTCATGCTCTCCGGCGAATCCGCCATGGGACAATATCCGCTCGAATCCGTTGAAATGCTCATAAAAATAGCGACCTCAACCGAACCCTACAGGCCGGCCCGACACTATTATCGTATTCTCAACTACATGGGGGAAGAGGCCAGAAAAAACCTGATTGATCTTATCACCTCAAGCATTGAGAAAGTCAGTGGAGAAATCGATACCGGCGCGGTAATCGTACCCAGCGCAAGCGGCATAACAGCCAGGAGCATGTGCCGGTTCCGCCTGCCTGTCTGGATCCTCACAATCAGCCCCAGTGAAAAAACATGCCAGGATATGCTTTTTTCATACGGAGCCTACCCTATATTTTATAAAGATCATCCCGGAAACTGGACAGGGTACGCCAAAACTCTGGTAAAAGAGTTTGAGATCAAGGGCGACTTTGTAATCATGACCGAAGGCCCGTCTCCAGCCCGCCCTCAGGAAAATCATCGCATGGAAATTATTGATCTAAGGTAGTTAGTGGCGTAGCTTAAATTTCAACATGCTCCCAGGTTATCATTCACCCTGAAGCTCGGCGATAAACTTGTCGGCCTGAGCAATGGCAACGTCCATGTCACGAACCAGGCGATCTACGTTGGTCTGCACACTGCTAAGCTCGCTGCTCAACCCGGCAATGGCTTTGGCATTCAGGTTGTGTTTCATGTAGAGCACCTGATCACGTAAAGGCACGAGCACAGGCTCCAACTTAGACTCAGCCTTACGCATGGACTCAATGAGCTCTTTGTATTTCGCTTTCGTAGAGTCGTATTTTCGCTGACTAGACTTTCTCAGAGAGGCACTGGAGTACTGTTTGAGTTCCGCACGCCACTCCTTAAAGAGGGCGTCCGAGACATCTTCGACAGCACTTATACGGTCATGCACGGCCTCAGCCCCAGCCTCACTTTTCTGCAGGGTGGCATTGAGTTTTTTGTATTCTCTCTCAAGATCTCCGCCCTTGAAGTTGACGACGCTTCGAAATTGCTCCATAGCCGTCAGAAATTGTTGTTTCGCTTTATTCTGCGTGTCGCGCGCCGCTTTAACGCGATCCATCATAATATCGCGCTTATGCACCCCCATTTTCTCCATAGTCCCGTAATATATGTTGCTACAGGCCCCGAGTCCAGCAATCAAGGCAACAAAAACTAATAACCGTATCCTCATAACATCTCCTCTATCCATTTGAATGCGTCATCAACATTACACGCTGCTACTTTCCGCTCCGTCTTTTAGCATCGGAGACTATCACCTCTCCCTTTTTGCTCTTTCGGATAATATCTGAGACCATCCGCTGCACCTCACCCTCTGTCAGAGTGCCTTTGTACCGCGGCATGGCTAATCCGAAGAACTTCCCCTTGAGAATAGTCTTCATCATCTTATCATCTGTAGTGTCGCGTTGCCAGTTTGGATCGGTCAAGTCACGTCCACTAAGTTTCTTCTTCTCCGCGCTAACGCCTGAACCGTCTGGTCCGTGACATTTGGCGCAGTTCTGCTGATAGAAAACCCCCAGATCTTTCCCCTCAACTTCCTGGGCCGAAACAGATGTCACGTAAACAACAACAAGCAGTGCAGAGAGTAACGCAATGTTTCTCATTCGTCTGCATGCCCCAGGGGATTCAATACCAAACTCAGCAATTTGTTTAATACCGCGTCTATCAATCGATTGTTGCATATCTCCCCACCCTCCTCTCTTTGTGCGTAAGTATCACTATTTCTGGCAATCACATTTTATGCTGCCTGCAATAATCTCTTGCCACTCCTAAACCATGAGCTAAACCTATTTCTTTTCACACAACTCCTTTACCGCTTTCATATAAGAGTCCATCCCTTTGGCAAAGATTGTATTATGGTCCGCCTCCGGAATTTTGATCAACACTTTGTCAATTGAACAACACGATTCAAACAGAGCCTCGGCATCACTGAAAGGAATATAGCCCTTTTCTTTAAGTTCTTTTTTTACAAAACCAAACACCACATGACAATCCCGTATCATACAAGATACGGCAGGGAAACACATAGTCACCTCAATATGACCTAGGTTAACAATTGTACAACACTTGTACTAATTGTCAAGAACATAGAGGGTAGACCGGCAAGTTGGCCGGCCTTTTGCCGCGATAACGGGCGCGGAGAGCGCCGCGATTTCGCGCCAAACAAACTGCATCAGGCACCTAATAAAAACTTATTTCTGAAAAAGCATACTTTTTTCATACTTTTGTCTTATTGACTTTTTTTTCTGGTCGGTTATTTTTTATTTTACTACTAGATAAAGCTACACCCATCGCGAGGTGGGGCCGGAAAGTCACGGATCTTGAAAAGAGTCAAGCTGCCTTAATTCGAGATGGCCGGGCCGCCTGTAAATTAAGGGTCCGGCTTTTTTTGTGCCTTTTCAGGAACGACAAGCGTTAATGGAGCTTTTAAGATGTTTCTGGGTGGCTGAAAGCATTAAGGAGAATTAACATGAAGATAAATTCCATAAAAACTGGAGTTGTTTTACTAATGTGCTTAATTTTTTTCCCTGTAATGGCATTTAGTGCTTTCAACGTCACCACATCTTTCGACATGGATCGTGATGGGGATGTGGACGGTAAAGACCTGGGTGTGATTGCCAAGACCAACGGCCTGGCACATGCGGATGCGTTTTCTGCTAATTTTGGTGAGGTGCTGGATGCAAGCCCAACCATACTGACACCTACCGTTATGATCATTAACTTTGATCCCATTCTGGAAAACCATGATGATGCAAGGTTGACAGAGTATCTTGGCTGGAACGAAGTTGGTCCGCTGGTGGAACAGTTTATTCAGGATATCAAGATTTCAAGTGGTGGTCATATCAACTATATTGTGGTCGAAAATTATGAGGTTGATGCTATTCCCATTAAACAGGATAATTTTCAATATACGGATGAAACTTATCTCAACTGTCTCAATTCTGGTGGAAGTGCTTGTCATGATCCTGATGCTGCGAACTATAATACTATCCTGGCAGACTTTGATGTCTGCAACAAGCTGAATAATGGTGAAATCGATGAGGTTTGGCTTTTTGGCGGGCCCTGGTTTGGTTATTACGAATCCCGCTTAGCAGGCCCAGGAGCTTTTTGGTATAATGCTCCGGCACTTGAAGGGACGAGTTGTGATCGACTGTTACCCATTATGGGATTCAACTATGAACGCGGTAACGCCGAGATGCTTCATAGTTTTGGCCACCGGGCTGAGTCCAGCATGACTAAGGTGTTCGGTAGTTGGGATGTGAACCGTGCCCCCCTTCATGATTGGGATTTGTACGGCCACAACAAAGGACAGACAAGTACAAGCTCAGATATTTTTCAATGTGGTACCGTTCATTTTCCGCCAAATGGTATCGTTGATTATGATTATTCAAACTCGGCCTATGTTGAATCGGGTTGCGATGATTGGGATAACTATCCCGACCTTACCGGCTCCACGGAAGTAATAAATTGCGATGAATGGGACTGTAATCATTACTCCTACATGAAATGGTGGCTTGCTCACCTGCCCCAGAAAGAGGGATATTACGACGGCAAGTTGTTAAACTGGTGGGAATATATCGTGGGCAACCGATTTGACGAAGTTTATCCAAGAGTTATCGGATTTTCATCCGAATATGCCCCTGGTTGGGCTGATCATGTACTAGATGGGTTGAAAGGGATTTGTAATCAGTATGAATGGGCTACAGCCGGACAATCTACAGGCTGGGTAAAGGTCTTGGTGAAAAACAACATCTCTTCTATCTCTATTTATGATCGGGCCTGTCCGGAGCAAGTTTCATCCGGTCACATTGAATTTGACAATGGGCGGGTGGTATCTTTTGGTCCTTTGGAGGATTCAGGAAATGTCGCCACTGTTTTGAATGTCAATGAGGCTGATGTGGAATGGATAAAAGTCTATATCGATACAAGCTTGAATGGAGCTAACCCTGGTATAGGAGAGGTTGTATTTAGCTACTTCTGACTATTTTATCAGGAAATTTCATTATGCCTCGATGGCTATCCCAAATTCCCTGGGTCAGTTCTTGGATTTGCACAGAACCGGCGTTTTCGCTCAGTTTTCAGGAGGTGAGACGTTAATCAAGTCGGCCCTTAAGAACCCAGTTTCAGAGGTTCATTTGAGGTGCTGACATCATAAACAAAAAATTCTGATCGATTTTTTTGACTAAATGCCATCAGA
>JANTGH010000197.1 GCA_024763055.1 Desulfobulbaceae bacterium | reverse complement strand
GGCTACCCGATTGGACGAATTGTACCGAATAATAAATTATGGACTGTAAAGCCGAAATAATGGCACTGTTCCATCCTTCGGATTCTGGAAGATATAGCCTGCAATCGTGACGTAACCACTATCTTCACCTTTATTGTTGCCGTTCTAAACCGTGGCGGTAGGACGGCGAGTTACCCCACCGTCCCCGTACAGATCCCGACGTGCGGAATTATAGCACCGGACTTGTCCAACGAACGGTTCAGACTGTTCAAGTGTCGGTTTTGATTTACCATGTTAGGTTCTATAACTTACAGGCTTCTGTAACTACCACTTTTTATAAGGCAGGAATTTTCCAGACATGATAATTCTAACTCTATCGCCATGGGAGTCTTTTTCTCTATCCACGTTGATGGTGTAATCAATTGCGCTCATGATTCCATCACCAAATTTTTCATGAATTATGGCTTTCAATGGCATTCCATATACCTGCATAATTTCGTAGAAGCGATAAATGAGAGGATCGGTGGGGACGACCGGGCCTAACCCCTTGGTAGGACATTCTATTAACTCTTCAGTAATATCTTGGTCAAGATCCAGTACCGACATCAGCTTATTTGCTTCATCTTGTGAAGCGCTCGCCTGACGATAGAACAATGCCGCTATCCATACTTCGTCACGATTAACCACTTTTTCAAGGTCAGAAAAACTCAACCCCTTTTTCTTTTTTGCAGCCAAAAGCTTTTCCGTAATGTTCATTTCATGCCTCCTTTTATGATATTCCGTGGTTAACATTCCCGACGCCGCAAATCACCGGTGACAAAAAGCAGAGCGACGAAGGAGCGCCGCTTTTTGGTGTCCGAGTGAATTTGCCTTGTGGTACGCCCGGCATGGGCGTGAACTTATGGAGCGTAAGTCCCCTACATATGTTCCATATAACGTTTTGAAACGTAACAAAATTACTAACCGAAGGCAAGGGCGTCACCGTGAGGTGGGGGTGAAGAAAGTTAGAGTGCAGGTAAGCGAAGTGAAACGGAGACTCCGAACTTGCAAGCTGACGAACAGAAACGTTATATAAGGCCAAGTCCCTGGATAAGGCAGCACACACCATGTCGACGCCCAGGGAACAGGGGATACGGTAAATGGCGCGGCTACGCAAGGGAAGTTCACGTTCTTATCCGGGGAGATCTGTATTCCATGCAATTCAAGGACGAAAAATAGTCATTGAAAATCCTTTTCGTTTGAGAGAATTATGTCCTGTTCACTTGACTTGTCTTCCAATTGGAGTACATGAAAACCATGAATACAAACATCAGTCTCACATAGACGAATCCCTGAAAGAATAAGGTGAGCGCATTCTGAAAAAAAAACTAGGGAAAACTACCTCGGATTTGATGCGGATAACTTTTCATCAAGCGGTAATGCGCCAAGGACTGCCCTTTGAGTGCCAAGAATCCGGAAAAAAATCACTCGTTACGCCAATGCTGGGGAAGCCGTGTCCGATATTTGGGGGGATTCGTAACCCGATCTCCCTATGCGTCAGCCACAATTGACCAACCGTTTTAAAAAGACGTTAAACGCTTGAAGAAAAGAGGTAAGCAGCCTCAAGGCCTGGAACTGATCATCAATGCAATATGCAAGTCTGGGAATGCGCCTTCCGCAAAATCTAAGTGGCAACCTTTGCAAGGGAAAAGCCGTCTTTTTTCACCTTGGTAGGGGAATTTTATTTCTTGACAAAGGGCCTTTCATTGGGTGGCTTTTTATTTTTTTTGTTTAAAGTCGAGTGGAAGATAATTCTTCAACGGAGACAGCTAAAATGCGGGTAGTAATACCATCGGATCACAAAAATGAAGAAGCGGAAATTTATCCTTTTTTTGGCCAGGCTAAATATTTTCATGTCTATGAGATAAAAAAGGGTGAGTCCAGCCTATTGGAAATCAGAGAAAATCCTGCCTCAGATTCTATTCGTGAACTCAGTCATGGGAAAAGACCGTTAAATGTTCAACAGATGGTCGATGAATACTTAAACGAATGTGACGTGTTCGTCGCCGTAAATATGAATAAAAAGGTTATCAGCAATTTAGAGGCCAGGGGAAAGAATGTGGCCTTTGTTAAAGGAGGACACGTAAGAGAATTGGTGAGCAAAATAGCAAAAGAGGGTCTAAATATGTAACCACCGGTTTACTTTTCGGACAAAATCTGCGGGATTTTTTTCGACATTTTCAGCGGCGTAAAAACCAGCCGGAACAACTGAGCGCTATTTACACCAGCAAGGGGATCTGAAAAAAGCTATACAGGCTTTCGCTCAGAAGAAAAAGCCGTCAGTGGAGCCGTCAACGCTTTTGCAGGCATGAGTGTGGATTTTAGAGCTCTTTCTAACATTGTGAAATAAAAATCCACCCCCAGAGAGGGTGGTATTGAGTTAAGCCCAGAGGGCTTTTGTGTACTGACTCTCAGCACACTGGTTCTTTATGCTACAAAGTAATCAATAGGTTTATCCAACCTTTTTTAGCTCTTGCTACCAATAACGGCTTTCTGATTGACAGGTTTGCAACCTACACATAAACAGGAAATTCAGCAATTTTGGTCGGCACCTTGACCTCAACTGTAAATTTTGATGCCTTCAATAATTCAAAACTAATTGCTTTGCCCGACACTTGAATGTTCAACTGGCATAGCCGTTGAACTCTGACCATCCTCAGAGAGGGTGGTTTTCTATAACGAAATAAATTTGGCGACAGGCTTGTAACCATCAATAAGGGCATTGAGCAGGAGGGAGCTTTTTATCTCTTCTCCCTGCACATTGTACCGGTTTTTCCATTTTTTATGATCAACCTGCTCATGGGACTGACCCGGATGCGATTCTCGACTTTTTCCTGGGTGTCGCAGGTCGGCATGCTGCAGGGAACACTGGTTTATGTGAATGCGGGCAAGCAACTGGCCAAGATTGATTCTCTGTTAGGGATCATGTCACCGAGACTACTGGCCTCCTTTGTTGTTCTCGGGCTCTTTCCCATTACCGTTAAAAAGCTCCTGGCTGTTTATAAAAATAGATTTAAAGTGACACCACCGACAAACGAAAAAATTTAAACCGGGGAAAAACATGGCAAGCTATGATTAGGACATGGGAAGTATTGGCGGCGAAGCGGCAGGGATTTCTCCCTATATTCAGAGTTCAGAAGGAATTTTAAAAGAGAGAATGCCGATTGACAATATTGCAGTAGAGGCGTAAGCGAAACTATGGTAAGGTTTAATTCCTGTATAATTTCCAAGTTTGACAGGCTCGCCAAAAACTTTTTTTTGTGAGCTATGGCCGATTGACCACTTTTTCACATAGTCTTTTCGTGCAATGATCTGTTTCCCAGGATCATCACAAGAGGATAACCCGTGCTTCCTGAATCGCCATTTTATCAAAACAGCCTGCAGACACTGCAGCAATCACCTCTCTGCAGGGGGCTTAATGCCCGGATTCTGGAAGATATGATGCGGCTTTTTACACGCAGAACCTGGAGTAAAGGAACACGGATTTCAGAACAGCAGGGCAGAAACTACTTCCATATTATTCTCTGGGGACGTCTCAAACTCACAAGAATGCACCAGGAAACAGGACGTGCCATCACACTCTGGCTGCTTGGTCCGGGTGACGGCTATGATATCGTCAGCCTGCTCGATGGCCGGGAGCATGATATCCTGCCGGTTGTTCTTGATGATGTTGAGACACTGACAACCCACGCTGATACCGCCAGGGAATGGATTGCCGGTCATCCGGAATTTAATCGTTGTTTCCTCCCCTATATCGCTGAACAGATGCGGCTCCTGGAAGACCTGTCCACCAGCCTTGCCCTCCATGATACGATTACCCGCCTGGCTCGCTTGATCCTCCATTATGTTGATTTGAAAAAAAGTTCATCTTCCACTAATAACTTCCCGGTCCGACTGATCAACGACTTTTCCCACGAAACCCTTGCCTGCATGGTCGGTTCCGTGCGCACCGTAGTCAATCGTCACCTACAACAATTAAAAAAAGATGGCGCGGTAGACTTCCATCGCGGTCATCTTACTGTGAAAAATCTGGAAAAACTGGCATTGCAGGCCGGACAGTATCTGCACACGATACCACATCACAAAAAATAATAGCGATGATTTTGAAAAAAAGCGTTTCTATTTCTGTCTTCTTTTCAAAAATTATCCTGTCCGTTTCCCTATCAATTTGTTTCCTTACAGGGTAAGGAATATAAAAATACCCGAGTGGGCTTGTTGGGTGGGGAAAAAATCTTCAACAGTACGTCATGCCACCAGTTACACAACAGACATATCCTGAATTCTTTTTGTTGCGCAGCTCACTCGTTTAGTTGCATGAAATCACCCTATTTTAATAGACATCATGAGCAAAAAAAATATGGGAGCTCCGTGTAGCTTTTGCGGCTGTTTTTACTTTAAGTGCTACAGGAGACAGTAGGTATCGTTAAAAAGTGATGGAGAGTGTCGACCATGCTAACGGCCACTTTAAAAAAGGGATTTCAAAGTAACGACAGCCTCAGAGGTAGAGTGTATATAGTTCCTCAAATACTACACGGATGTTGTACCTTGAGGCGAAAAAGCTCCGACGCCTGAATCAGGCGCCGGAGCAAAGGGAAAAATTACTCGGCCCGCAGGACAACATACCGGCTATATTCACCGGCACGCACCCTGAGCAGAACCTGTTTTTTATCTTTTGATTGTTCCAGCGCCTTTTTCAACTCTTTCAGATTGTGCACCTTTATCTTATTCACCTCTTCGATGAGTTGCCCGGCCTGCAAACCAACCAGGCCTGCGGGACTGTCGGGCTCAACTTCGGCAATCAGGACGCCCTGATTTTTCTCGTAGCCAAACTGCCCGGCTAACTCCGAGGTCAGATTTTGCAGGCTCAGGCCCATATCGGCAAGGGGCGAGTTGGCCATATGTTGTCCCGTCTGAGCAAACTTGGCCGGCTGCTCACCAATGGCCACAGGGATACTGTGTTTTTCACCATCCCGGATGACCGTCAGCACCAGCTTGGTTTCCGGAGAGGTCATGGCAATGGTATTTCGCAGTTCGCCCACATTATCAATCGATTTACCGTCAATGGCAATGACAACATCACCCTGCTTGATTCCGGCTTTTTCCGCAGGTGATTTCGCAGTGACCTCGGAGATGAGAACGCCATGGGTAGACTTCAGGTTAAACGATTTGGCAAGGTCTTTATTTACGTTTTGAATCATGACGCCAAGCCAGCCACGGATAACCTTGCCATGTTGTAAGAGTTGCTGTTCGATATTCTTTGCCATATTTATGGGAATGGCGAATCCAATACCCATATAGCCGCCGCTGCGTGAGAAGATGGCCGAGTTGATGCCGATGGCCTCGCCATGGATATTCAGTAGCGGTCCACCGGAATTGCCGGGATTAATGGCGGCATCGGTCTGAATGTAATTTTCATACTCACTGATGCCCATATGGTTGCGGCCCTTGGCGCTGACCACGCCAACCGTCACTGTCTGCAACAGTTCAAAGGGATTACCGATGGCAATGACCCACTCACCGACCTGGAGTTTGTCGGAATTACCAAGCGGCAGGACCGGCAGATTTTTCCCGTCAATTTTAATCAGAGCGACATCGGACTGGGGATCGGCACCCACGACCTTGCCGGTAAATTCGCGCTCATCGGCCAGGCGTACTGTTATTTTATCCGCATCCGAAACCACATGATTATTGGTCAAGATATAGCCGTCTTTGGAAATAATAAAACCGGAGCCCGCGCCCCTTTGTTTGAATGCACGCTGACGGGGAATCTTCGGGTGCTTAAACTGGGGCCCGAAAAATCGCTGAAAAAAAGGATCATTAAAAAAATTATTGGGATTACCCCGTCCCCCGATAGCATGCACTGATTTTCTACCCCCACAAACACCACCGCCGGTTCGGCCTTTTTTACCACAGCGGCAAAGGCTTTGCCGGTCTGATCAAGCAGGGCAATATTACCAGAATCATCGCCGGCGAATACACCGACAGCGGGCAGAAGAAGAAGCAGAGAGGCTATTAACACTGCAGTCATGGAATATCTGATCGACATTGCTCCAATTTTCATTGGTTTATTCATGAA
>JANTGH010000196.1 GCA_024763055.1 Desulfobulbaceae bacterium | reverse complement strand
AAATTCCGCCATTATTTATCCATTCACCACATATCCCGGCATCAATGGCCGCAGAGCCTTTTCGCAGGTGATAGGTAGAGCTGAGGCGCGGGTCGCCATGGACCTCGTGGGTAGAGTGGTATGAAATATGAGAAGTATCACCAGATGTCCAGGGGCTCCCGACAATACAGTAATTCGCATTTAGCGATATCCAACTCTGGTCATTCTGATAGAGGTATATTGCATCATCGGATAATGTATGCAAGAGGAGGATATTGTTTTGTAAAGAAACACTGTTATGACTATTATTAGAAGCAAACAGAGCAAGCGCAATTCTGGAATTATTCACCACCGTTGTGTTAACCATTGTAAAAGTACTACTGCTGCTATTCCTTGTATGAATATCAAGCGCCGCGTTACCGTTAATCTGGTTACCGGCAATAATTGAATTTTGTATTGAGGTCGTCACGGCACCCGATCCCGAGGAGCT
Source organism: Desulfobulbaceae bacterium (assembly GCA_024763055.1). Taxonomy (GTDB): domain Bacteria; phylum Desulfobacterota; class Desulfobulbia; order Desulfobulbales; family Desulfobulbaceae; genus DRLX01. Next base: position 5,731 of record JANTGH010000196.1, on the reverse strand, counting down.
AATGTATATAGGGGCCAACATAGTCGTATTCATTCCGTTGTTTGTTACAAGAAGATGGTCAATGTTCAATTCCATAGTGCCGGCATCTTTTGCGGTTACCCAAATAACCCCATTTTTTGCTGGATTATTTTCCAGGACGCTATGGGACAAGGTAGCTGTTATTTTGCCGCCATTTTTCGCCTCCGCAGACAGTACCTGATTCGTAAAGCCATGGACGCGGACATGGTCAAAATCGAGTATAACATTTTTGTTGCTGGCGGGGGCTCCAAGAGAGACCGCTATATGAATATTATTTCCCTGGGAATCTTCGGCAAGGGTGAGGCAATTCAGTGATATTTCAATATCAGCAGCTTGTTGAGTTATATAGGTGAAAATAAAAGAGCCATTGTTTGAGCTTTTCGGTTTAATCACCGTCGTTGCCGGACGGCAGGTTTGTTGGATGAAATCATTGTCCCATCCCCCCTGCAAGTGGATATAACTATTATCCGTGATACCCATATTTTCTTCTTCATAGGTACCGTTGGCTATATTGATTCTATACACGGAACCGGTTTGTGTTTTATCCAGGGCCGCCTTGATGGATTTGCAGGGGTTAGCAGGTTGTTCGCAGGTATTATTGGAATCAGAGCCACTGGTACTGACATAATAATTTATTGGAACGTAGGCAAACCCTGACTGTTGAAGAATCAGAAACAGGGAAAAGGTGAAAATAATTGTGCGCATGGGTGGCCTTCCGGGTACAGTGAACAGTAAAAAAACAAAACCTCCTGTTCTATGAGTGGCCGGACAGCGCAAAAAGGTTCAATTTTTTTTAAAAAAAAAGCAGATCTTTCTCAGACAAACCTTGGGGCGTACGTGGAAGAGGGAGGTTGGGATAAACAATCAATCAATTTGGTGCAAATGAACTACCAAATTGGTTGATATGCACCAATAGAGAAAAGAGACGGGATCCCTATTTATCCTTGGTCTGCAAAGATTTTGCGGGAGCGGAGAAGATTTCCATCCCATGACGGCAGCGTCATGGGATGGAAAAGTGGCGGTGATTGCCGCTTTTTGATCAGCGCACCAGCTGCAGGGAGGGTTTGATGGAGGGCGTTGATGTGTGGACCGGTTTGTTGGTCTGTACCGCCGGTGTTGAATGCCTCAATGCCGGCATGGTTTTCATCAGTCTGTCTACCGTAAAGGTTGTCCATTTGCTCCAGTGGCCATTGTTGCCCGCGCGGACCCGTAGACGGTAGTTGCCGGTAGCGGAAAGAGGAATATCCGCCACAGTGATGTTGCCGGTCTTTGACAGACGGATCTCTGGACGCAGGGGTATATAACGGCCCTTCTTTTTCTGTTGCACTTCTAGCTGGAGATGTTCTCTGCCCGTATATTCAACTTGTGCCTTCACATGCACCTTGTTGCCGGTGAGAAGAAATTTCTGTCCATTATGGGGTTTCCTGATTTTGGGAGGGGCAATGTGTATTTTTACGGCCGTGTTGACCGGGGTTAACCTGGGAGTTTTTTTCATTGGCGCCATCCCTGGTGTCATGTGTGGGAAAGTACGTTTGTTCAACACCTTGCCCGGCGGCTCCGGTTGTGGATTGATCATCCGTGATGCAGTTGGAGTCATCCGCATCTTTTGGGCTGATACAGCTGCCCGCGCCGGATTTTTCAGAACCTGAAAAGAGCTCCATCCGGTCCAGGGAGCCTTGTGATTTTTTCGGAACCTGACCTGGTATTCCCCTTGCCTTTTCAGGCTCAGGTGCAGGCTTGTCACGCCGTTTGTCCGGCTGAAAGAATGGCTCGGGGCCTTGACAAGCCGGTATGGTTGACCGGGCGCCGGTCGATAGCGCAGCTCAAAGGGTACTCGTCTGAAGGGCGTGTTTTTCACCGAGATTTTGATTGATCCCGTGGGGCGGAAAATTCGGGGATGCACCATGACGGCAAGCGGCATGGTTATTTTGCTTATCTGCTTACCCGGTGGTTCGGGCTGCGGGTTGATGCTCTTGTTGCCCACTTTTCCGATTGTCTTTATTTGATGAGGCTGGGCAGCCGAAACACCGACACTGGGATTAAATGATTTTTGAGGAATCTGCGTCGGTATCTTGAGCCGGGGAATAATTGTAAAATAGCGCCAGTTACTCCACTCTTCCGGATACAGAAAACCTTCATATCCTTTTTCATCCGTATGGGCAAAGGCAATACGAACACGGTATTCTGAAGCCTTACCTGTTTGTTGCTGAAAGTGCGGATCATTGATCGAAAGAGGAGTTTCAACGACCCCGCCGTTTTTTGAGTGCCCAGCGGTGCCGGTATACAAGAGATGGAATCGTTTGTCTTCACCTTTGTACTGCACTTCATCGGTCATGGGTTTGGTGATGCCGTGGGTGTTGATTTTTACTGTAATGGGTTGACCTTCCTGAAAGACCGCGTGATTGGCCGGAGAAAGAATCTGCGGTGCCTTGCTGCTTGCGAGTCCTTGAGGCGAGGTCAGTTTCACCGACGATACGGTTTTGCTGTCCAGAGTATCCACCTTGAAGCTGCGCCACTGGCTCCAGACGCCGATTTTGTCGTTGTTAACGGCTCGGATTTGGTAATATCCCGGTTTTTCCAGGGTATATATCAGCGTTGTCTTTCCCTTTTCTTGTTGTTTTTTCACCACCGGTTTGATGGCGGACTTCTGGTAGGACAGGATGGCTGTCTTCTTTTTAGAGAAGGGACAGTAGGCCAGTTCGGTCCGTACCTGCACCTCCTGCCGGTGGAGCATGCTGACCTCTACCCTGGCAGGGGCCATAAAGACCTGCCCCTCGGCGGGCGCGGTGAAGATCGGAGTGTCCAGCAGCAGAGTGCCTGATTTTTTTTCTTGTTCGTGGGCGGCCGTACCCAACTCACCAATGGAGAAGGTACCACTGGTTTTTGTGACTTCCGTGGTATCAGTTTTCAGAGTTGCCTGAAGCTGATAATAGCCGACCTTGTTTTCATGATGAAGCTTAGCTTTCCTGGCTTTACTGAGTTTAGCTACCGGTATTTTTGTTTCATAGGTCAATCCGGATGAAACGGCAACGGTTTCAGAGAGAAACTCTTGGGGGAGGATGTTTGCCTGTGATACCCCGTTTGCATCAGGAGTATTCGGTGCCTGCCATCCCCATAGCCATTTCAGGGTGAGCTCGGAGGTGAGTTCGGATTGTTGCAGCAAGTTTTTGGGAAGCATAATGCTAATCGGCACCATCTTGGTGTACGAATCCATCCCCAATGGAGAAGGAGAAAGGATTGAAAAACCTCGATTCATCAGACCAATGGGCTTCCCGCCCACATGAAAATACCGCCAGTCGCTCCACTTTCCCTGGGGTTTGCCGTCATAGACCATCCTGGCCTGGCATCTGAAATCACCGGTTACGGTCGTGCCCTGCTCATCGGCAAAGGTATGCCAACTTTGGATTGTACTGTCCTTGCCCTGGTTTTTTACCAGAAATTCCTCCAAAGGTTTGTAGGGCTCCTGGGCGGCAAGACGGCTGTGTTCGCACTGGAGGGTTGCGTCAAAACCGGTGCCGAACATGGGTTGCGAGACCAGGATTTTAAAGGAAACAGCCGATCCTTTATTAATCTTTTCATTTTCCTGCGGAGAGCTGATTACCGGGGCCTGTTTCGGCGATACATGGCTGGTGATCTCAAAGGGAATTTTGTTGCTTTTCACTTCGCTGGTCAGGCTGGTCATCATGGAGGTGAAAAAGGTGTACTTACCCGGAGCAAGATTTTTAAGTGTCTGCACTGCGCCGTTGTATGAATTACCCGTGTATTTTGAGGACAGGGGCAGGGCAATGGGGTTACCGTTAAAATCGGTTACTCCCCTGTCAATGCCCAAGTGAGATCTGATATGAAAAAGTACCGATTGATCTCCGCTGCATTTGATGTCCCTTGCCGATTCCACCTGGAGCACTATGTCGGCATTAGAGGTAAATGTGATTTTCGATCCTTCAGGGGCTTGCTTACCACCCTCAAAGATGGCGGGCTGCATGGATTTGGCCAGGGCGTCCCATCGCATCTGTTGGCGTTTGCCATTTGGTATTGTGTCGGTAAACACCTTCACAAGATTGAATGATTTTTTATTGTTTACTAATGCCTGGTATAGAGAATCCATAAATGAAGATGGTGCATTTGTCAGAATACACCTGTTTCCCGGATCCAGAAAAGGATCCATAATGTTGCTACAGTTATAGGAAAGATCGATGTGGTGGTCGGCTCCGCGCAGGGAAATATCAACGCTCTTCCCATCGATATACTTGGTGGCCATGGCTTCCATTTTGTCATAGTGGTCGTTCGATAGACGAGAAAAAGAAAAAAAATACTCTCTGCGGTCATCGGAGTATTTAACCCGATTCAAAGCGATATCATAAAAATCAGGAGCGGGAAGGCTCCCTGCCTGCTGGGCTGGTGCTCCATATGATCCGGCAGGAACACCAAAAGCCTTTTCCAGCATACCTTTGGACGCCAGGCCTATACTCAGGGGAACGGTGAACCCGGCTGCCTCTTCAACAGCACCCTGCCATTCAGTCTTATTGGGTGTTGTTCTTTTTGCTTGTGAACATTGTGAATTTTTGATCTGAAAGGGATTGGACGAGCAGGAATAGAGAGTGTCAATGGCAGGGGCGCCACCCCAGTGGTATGGCATGCCAATCCAGATTTTTTCATGGAGTGTTTTTCCCTTGAACCAGGCCATTACCCTATAGGTGCCATTTTCATCATCGGTGTCATGGGGCAAAGAATGAAATGCATCATAATTAAAATGCACATGGCAACGTAAATCACCGGAAAATTCATAGCGGATGGCCCCATCTGCCTGTTGTACATAATTGAAATTGTTTTTCGGCGTTATGGAACAGACGTGGTATGAATCAGCTGCAAAGAGCGTTTGCCCCTGGATTAGGAGAAAACCCATGATGAGGATTGTTGCAACTGATGTTTTGTGCATTATTCGAGTTAAAGTGAGCATAACGATTCTCCAACAGTAAAAATCAATGGCGAGACCTGTACAGCATGTGCTGTTTTCTGTTGTTCATGGGTTCTGCCTACAACGAAAAAGGTTCAAATCTTTTTCGGAATCACGGTAAATGGTTCGCCATCTCCACGGCCAGGTTTTTTAATTGGGCAAATACCGGGCCGTCGGACGGTACCTCCAGACGCACCGGCGCAAGATTGACAAAGGAGTTGTTTTTAATCACATGCAGCTCGGCCACCAGGCCGCCCTGGATACCGAACTTGGGATTTCCTTTGGTCAGGGCCAGGGCCGCACTGTTGCCAAGGTCGGGTACGGTTTGGTAGCTGTAGCCATCACCCATGCCTTGAATGGCTTTCTGCGCGTCTTGATGATCGGCCCTGCCCACAGAGATGATCAGGGCCGGGATACCAAATTTATCCAGAAAGTTACAGGTGGTGTTGAGGCCGATGGTTTGCTTCTCCATCTTTTGCAGGGCCGGGAAGGCGGCAAAGACTTTTTCTTTGGCAATCAGACCGCAGGGTTCGATATGGTCGGGGTTGGATGCGCTGAAGGCGGTAGTTGGCAGGACGGCAAGGACAAGGATGGGGAAGAGAATTTTAAAAAAACCGGTTTTCATGGTTGAGGTCTCCATTGTTATGCAAGGATAGTTGAAAATTGTTTTCCTGAATTATCAGTGGTGAAACGAGGATACGTCTGCCTGCCGACAGGATCCTGCGCCACAGGCGAAAAAGCAGCAGGAGTCAGGCCCTT
>JANTGH010000195.1 GCA_024763055.1 Desulfobulbaceae bacterium | reverse complement strand
TATCTGAATGCATTGAATTTATCGGAAGCAGATTTGCTTGGTTAGATTGATGGCGAAAAAAGATCAGATAGGTTGTGGTGGGGGTGGGGAACGTACGCTCAACCTCGAACAAAAATCCTATTAAATCAATAGACTCACTATGAAGATCTGGAAATGAAAGAGGGAAAAGCCGGAATACAAAAAAGGATGGACCCATATCGGTACCGGCGTTCACCTTGATCATCCGGAACCCTAAAGGAGCTGGGCTTTCCGGATAGCTATCGCAAAGGTCATTTCTGGTGTTTTGGCACCACCAGAATCGGGAAGACCCGTCTTATGGAACATATTCTTGAGCAGGATATCCACAAGGGGTACTCAGTGGTGGTCGTTGATCCCAAGGGGGATATCGATCTCTTTTCCAAAATCACCCACCTGGCCGGTTTCACCACGGCCAGTCAATGGTTAGGGAACTGGGTGGCCAAAGTGGGGGTAAACTCTTTCAGGGTTTTCCCGAAAAAATAATGAAGGGATCTTGACTGGTACAATTCCCGTCGATGGGTTGATTTTGCCTTTTGGTTCGACACCTCTACCAGATATTTTTCCAGGGCATCATCGAACAGCATGTCATCGGGTGGCGCGTTGCCGATATAACCGTCAGTCCGGAGGGCGGCCTCTGTCTCCTCTGCCCACCGATGGGCCTCTAACTTGCGATCAAAGGTTTGAGATAAGCTTGGATGCCCTTTGACCCGAATTTCTGCACAGTAAACAATGCCTTTTTTCCGTTTCCTTTTTGTAATTGTTGCCATGATTTTCTCCACACTCTGAAAACAATAGCGTGTCTTGCCCGTTTACTTGGACGCACTTTTGGGCGCACTTTCTTGCGATTTGAGCAATTCGGTGCTCACCTGTGGCAACCATAGCTCACTTGAGCCATAAAAGCAAAAAAGCCCTGAACCGCAGTATTACTGTGGTTCAGGGCTTTGTTAAAGATGGTGCCGAAGGCGAGATTCGAACTCGCACGACCGTGGGCCACTACCCCCTCAAGATAGCGTGTCTACCAGTTCCACCACTTCGGCATTGTTTCTACGAATTATTCGGCTTGCTCCTGTGTGTTTGGTTTTTCCGGAGTAGCGGCAGGTTGAGTTTTCTTTGCAGCGGCAGGTTTGGCCTCCTCGTCGGTGGCGGGCATGGGCACGGTCACCGGCTCGGTTGAGGCAGCCGGTACTGACTGCTCTATTGGCGCCGGCTTTGTTGAAAGGTCGCTCATTACCGTACTGGTACTTTTATTTGCAGAAATATAGGCAAGCGTAATAGAGGTGCCCATAAAAATAATGGCTGAAAAAGTCGTAATTTTGTTCAGTAGTGGTACCGGCCCTTCGGAACCGAATAGTGACTGGCTTGAGCCACCAAAAGTTGCTCCGATATCAGCACCCTTGCCATGCTGCAACAATACGATACCGACCAAAAAAATACAGACCAGCACATGGACAATAATTAATAAGGTTGTCATGAAAAGTGTATAATCCTGTCAAAAGAATCGGATTGTAAAGCTGCTCCCCCTACGAGCGCCCCATCAACATCAGGCATCTTCATAAGGTCATCTACATTATCCGGTTTAACCGAGCCACCATACAGTATTCTCATCTGCTCGGCAAGTTTTTTCTCATAAATCCCCTCAAGTACCCCACGAATGAACAAATGCGCTTCTTGAGCCTGCTCTTTTGAGGCGGTCTTTCCGGTGCCGATGGCCCACACCGGTTCATAGGCAATAACTATCTTTTCCGCCTGCTCAGAAGCAATGGTTTCCATCCCTTCACGGATTTGGGCTTTCAATACCTCCCAGGTCAATCCGTCGTCTCGCTCATCAAGAGTTTCACCGACACAGAGGATTGGAGTAATGCCATAGGTCAGCGCGCCGACCATCCGCTGGTTGATCATGGCGTTGTCCTCGCCGAAAATATGCCTGCGTTCGGAATGGCCGATAATCGCCATATCTGCGCCGGCATCTTTAAGCATAAGCGGTGAAATTTCTCCGGTATAGGCTCCCTGCTGCTTCCAGGCAACATTCTGCCCGGCGACAATAACCGGAGATTCACGCACGGCTTTGGCAACAGCGTTAAGAGAGGTGGCGGCAGGGGCAATCATCACTTTCCGGTCCTCCAGCCCCTGACTGCTTTTTGCAATCTCTTTTGCCAGAGCAACAGCCTCTTGAATGGTCAAATGCATCTTCCAGTTGCCGGCGATCAACGGTGTTCTTTTCATGACGGACTCCAGGTTCCAAATTTTTTTTCAATTTTCAAGGGCCACAACACCCGGCAATTCTTTACCCTCCATCAACATAAGAAAGGCCCCACCTCCCGTGGACATATAGGAAATGTTTTCTGCCTCGCCGAATTTTTTTACCGCGGCATTGGAATCTCCGCCTCCGGTAATACTGAGAGCATGTGAGGTGGCAACAGTATGGGCCAGCGCTCTGGTTCCCTGGGCAAATGGATCCATTTCAAAGGCCCCCATGGGACCGTTCCAGATTATGGTTCGGGCGTCGGCCAGCACTTCCTGGAAGCAGATTGCCGAGGCGGGACCGATGTCAAGAGCCATCCATCCTTCAGGTATATCCTGGATGGTGACCTGCTTATTGACCGCACCTGCTGAAAAGGAATCAGCGGCGATGACATCAACCGGCAGATAGACCTTAGCACCTTTGGCCCCGGCATCAGCAAGAAAACGGGATGCCTCCTGCAGCAGATCATCTTCCACCTTCGATGCGCCAACACTGTAACCCTGACCTTTGAGAAAGGTATTAGCCATGGCGCCACCGATGAGCATTGCGTCGACCTTATCCAGCATATTGGTCAGTGCGCCAAGTTTGCTCGATACCTTGGCTCCGCCGACAATGGCAATCAGTGGCCGGACCGGATTGTCGACCGAGCGGTGGAAATAGTCCAGCTCTTTCTGCAAAAGAAAACCCGCCGCCTTTTCGGCCACATATGTAGTTACCCCGACAACTGATGCATGGGCGCGGTGGGAAACAGCAAAGGCATTATTGATATAGACATCGGCAAGCCTTGCCAGTTGTTCTGCAAATTCCAGATCATTTTTCTGTTCTTCCGCATGAAAACGGAGATTTTCCAATAATATAATATCCCCGTCCTTCATGGCTGCAACCATTTTTTCCGTCGCACTGCCGACACAATCCGGAGCAAGGGGGACGGTCCGATCAAGAAGCTCACTTAAGTAACGGGCGACCGGCGTTAACGAATATTTTTCAATCCGCTTACCCTTGGGCCGGCCCATGTGCGAACAGAGAATAACACGGGCTTTTTGGGAAAGCGCGTATTCAATAGTGGGCATTACAGTTTGAATTCTCAGGTCATCGGTAATGTTTCCCGCCTCATCCATGGGCACATTGAAATCCACCCGGATCAACACCCTTTTGCCACCAATTTTGAGATCACGAATCGTTTGCATAGGCCCCCTCATCATTCATTATTTTTCTCATAACAACGGCTCGTCAGCAGGCCGGGGATTGGACATGGATTGTTCGGCCATGGCAATAACACATTGCAGGTGGTTTTTTCCCACGGGGCGAAGAATCATTCGATGCGTTACAGCATCCGCTCGGCAACCGAAATCGTCAAATCACCCAGCATATTGGTATAACTGCCCAACTCATTATCATACCAGCCGTAGATGACCGCCTGGGTAACAGGTACTTCAAGCACCGGCGAAACCTGTCCCGGTTCAAAATTACAGCTTTTCACATGCTCAAGATTCACGCTGATCGAGGCAGTGCGGGTATGCGTTTCCGTTGATTCAATCACAGCTGCCGCAGCAGGCGTGCCGACTATATCGGATGAAACATTCTGCCCGGTCGAAAATTCAAGATACTTTGTTGAGGCCGCGTAATCCTGATAAATGGAGTTAATTAAATTGCGTTTAACAGGGTTTGCGAGGTCGTCCTGCAGATTAAGAACCAGGACGATGAGTGAGCCGGTTGATGTGGGCACCCGCACCGATTCGGCGATGAAGCCGATGGATCTCATCTCGGGAATCACCAGAGCCAGCGCCTTGGCCGCACCTGTCGTGGTCAGAATGATATTATTTAGAATGGAACGGTTTTTTCGCAGGTCCGTTGCTCCGGCAGCCGGCACTCTGTCCAGCACCTTTTGACTTCCGGTAGCTGCATGAACGGTTACCATAGAGGCCGACAACATCCGATCAGCACCGAAATGATCCATCAGTGGTTTGATCATATAGGAGAGACAGGTTGTGGTGCAGGATGCGGCGGAAATAATAGAGTGCCGGACCGGATCGTAGTCATCGTCATTGATTCCCATCACCGTGGTGATCGCATCCTCGGGCATATCGATGCCTTTGGCTTTAATTTTAAACGGGGCCGAGAGCAGGACCTTCTCAGCTCCGGCCTGCAGGTGTCCCCGGATGGACCCCCAGCCCTCTTCGGCATCGGCGGTTGGATCTTTAAAAACACCGGTAGTGTCCACAACGAGACGGACTCCATTGTCCTGCCAGCCAATATCTTTTGGATTCCTGTTCGTACGTAGAAAAGTGACCGGTACGCCGTTTATGGTCATGGTTCCGGCCTTTTCATTGAGATTTTCAATAGCCCGGCCGCCGCTATGACCATGCAGGTAGGTGCTGAGCCTGCCATAAGAGGAATCTTTTTCCACTGTGGCGGCAATGTCTTCCAAGCCGCTTCCGACATTTCTTCCCAGATTAACGATGATTTCAGAAAAAAACTTTCGGGAAACATGATGCCATAACGAAAGTTTACCAATCCTGCCGAGACCGTTGAGTCCAAGTTTCATTGTAATTGCTCTCCTTTGCTGTTAGAAAGTGGTGTTGCCCGAGAAAAAACCTGCCGCTTCTATGAGCCTGTTAATTTTACGCTAAATAGACTCTTGAAGATACGGTAAAAAATCATCTCTATTAACATAATATAATCATCATAAAGCAAAATAGCTGGAACGAAAAGCCTAAACAGGGAAAAATAAACACCAAAAATTTCATGCGTCTTCCCCCCATTCGACAGTTCGGCGTACTGATCAGGCGCTACAAGCGTTTTTTAGCCGATATTTTTTTGAAAAACGATGAAATCCTGACGGTTCACTGCCCCAATTCCGGTTCCATGCGCGGTTGTTCCGAACCCGGCAGTCCGGTGATGATTTCAAAATCTGACAATCGCAGGCGGAAATATGCCTGGACTTTGGAGATGGTGCAAAAAAACGGCATCTGGATAGGCGTCAACACCAGCCTGACAAATAAGCTTGTCCATGAGGCATTGGCAGGCGGCGTTATAACTGATTTCGGCCCTGTCCTCAGCATTCGGCCGGAGGTCAAGGTGTCGGAGCGCAGTCGGTTGGATTTTCAACTCGAAACAGAGGCAGGCCGTATCTATCTTGAGGTGAAAAATTGCTCTTTGGCCGAAAACAACGTTGCCCTGTTTCCCGATGCAGTGACGACCAGGGGAACCAAACATCTTCTTGAGCTTGATCGGCTCAAACAGGAAGGATCCGGCAGCGCGGTCCTTTTTTGTGTACAACGATCCGATGCGGACCGGTTCACACCCGCGGCTTCCATTGATCCTGTGTATGCGCAGACGTTGGCGGATGTCCGGGACCGTGGGGTACAGGTCCTTGCCTATCGGGCTGACGTGCGACCGGATGAAATTAGAATATCAACGCCGTTACCTGTTTTGATAGGAGAGAATAATGTCTGACAAGAAAGCTGTTGTCCTGCTTAGCGGCGGACTTGACTCCACTACGGTTCTCGCCATTGCCAAATCGCAAGGATATACTTGTTTCTGTCTGAGCTTTCGGTACGGGCAACGCCAGGACATCGAACTTGAGCGGGCGCAGATTATTGCCAGGTCGCAGGATGTTCAAAAACATCTCATCCTGCGACTTGATCTTAATGCCATCGGCGGCTCTGCCCTGACCACCGATACACCAGTACCGAAGAACAGACAGTTTGCCGAAATGGAAGTCGGAGTTCCGATAACGTACGTTCCCGGGCGCAATATTATTTTTCTGTCGCATGCTTTAGCCTGGGCGGAAGTAATTGAGGCTACGGATATTTTTATTGGAATCAACGCGGTAGATTACAGCGGCTACCCAGACTGTCGGCCGGGATTCCTTGCCGCTTTTACTGAAATGGCGAACCTCGGAACAAGAAGCGGCAACGAAGGGCCACCTTTTCAACTGCATGCACCGCTTATTGCGATGAGTAAAAAAGAAATCATCCAAACGGGGATAAAATTAGGGGTGGATTATTCCATG
>JANTGH010000194.1 GCA_024763055.1 Desulfobulbaceae bacterium | reverse complement strand
GGATAAATCCGCAGCAGCTTTTTCAGGTAAAAGCCGATTAATCCTTTGCTGGTGAAACTGATTTGTTTATGACCGATCAGGTACCCTGAGATAAAGAAAAAAATTCCCAGAGTGATCCAGGTAATGCGATGGGTTACCGGGTTTTGATAAGGTATTGCGTGGGTATATTCAAGAAGATGCCAGAATCCGACAATATATAACATGCTCAGGCCCCGGAGGACATCTATCCCTGTATTTCTTTTCATAATTTTTCTGCTATGTGCGTTGTTCGAATCATTGCAAAACCGGTTTTTTTCCTTGCGGGGAGGGTGATTGCTGCTGAAACACAACCTGGTCCAGCCAGAGCCTGCTGTTTTCTCCGAGTACCTGCGGCTCAACCTGTGTCGTGTGATCAAGATGAAATGCAAGGTTCTGTGTGAAAAAAATGCCGTTATTTTGCCGGATTAATTGAACTTTCGTCCGGACTAGGGGAGCTTGTGTTGTTCGTTCAACGACCCGGAGGACACCGCGGTTCTTTTTTTGCTGATCGGATTGCTCCTCCTTCAATCTGAACATTGCCAGATAGTTGCCCGGGGCAAGATTGATGGTCTTGCCGTAGGCAATAAGAGTTTTTCTCCCCTGTTGCTTTCCGGGCCAGTATCGAACGATTCTGCAGCCTGGGGTGACAACTTCCGTACCACCTTTTTTCTTGGTATAGGCAAAGAAAATGGTCATTGATGCGTTGTCTACTGCGGTCAGCACTGATTTGTTTGCGGATGTTGAATAACCCTTTCTCATGATAATATGGGTACCATCGAAAAAGGAAACACCGAAGCTGCCGTTGGTCAAGGCAGATTGCAGAATTTTCGTGTGTTTTCTTGCAACATCTTTCAACTCGGTAAAGATGACCTCCGGTTGCAGGTCTTTTGCTCCATACTGTTCCCATATAGTCAAGTCCTGACGGTTGGCACACATTCCTCCCATCCTGCGGTCGGAAAGGAGAAGCCCCTGTTTGGGCAGGTTTGATACGGCACAGAGAGCGCTTTGACCACGGATGGAGGAATGCCCGTAAGCGTTGGTATTGAAATGACCCAGGGGAAGAAGGCCATCGAAAAAATGAAGAAGAGCGACAACCGTGAGAAGAAAGATGGCCTGGAACCACTTGCTCCATTGCGGGTGTTTGGGCTGTTGCTGCCAGTACAGGGCAATACCGTGTAACATGCCGACCACCATGAGGATGAGAGGGGCGGCCGGATAATGATACTTGAGGGTATATTGGGCGGGATAGGGACTGAACACGGTGAAGAGAAGAGCGACTGCGGGAAATATGCATATTGGTACCCATCCTTTTCTCAGGAAAGGGATGGCAGGGGCAGTAAGTCGAAGAAAGGGAAAAAGCCTTTTGGACAGTAATGTTCTGGAGATTGATTTGGTAATTTCATCGGCATCAATATCGGGCCGTAGTTTAGTGAGGCCGGATCCATTAATCCACTGGAAAAGCACGGTGCAGGCGAACAGCCCGTAAAGTCCGCTGAATAATGTATACATATACCCCAGTTTCCAGTGCTCTCTGATGGAAAAATACAGGAGCATGGGCACGATGAGAAAAGCTGCTTCTTCCCGGACTCCCCAAATAAGAATCAGAGGCAGCCAGGTCATCTTTCGTTGAAAGGCCAGGCAGTAATACAGCCACGGGATCAGAAAGAGATAGAGATTTACTCCGTGGAATTCAGAGAGGAGGACGCACTGGGTGAAAGGATTAGCGAGATAGAATACAAGAAAAGCCAGAGTGACCACTGCGGGAATTCGGTGGCGGAAAGCCGCCTTCCATAAAAGAAAAAGACCGATGATTGTTAACAGCCATTGACCGACCCAGAGGGCAAAAGGGTGATCCCATATAAGAAAGGCCGGGGCAAGCAGGAACAGAGAAAATGAGAGGTGGGTATTGAGGTAACTGTACTCGGTAAGCAGCCTGAACGGATGTCCATGGGCACAGTTCCATATCGTGTTGACATAGCGCCCGTAATCGGTGAGCGTGAATTTAAAGGAAGTGAAGGCGGAAAAAGCGGTCGTAAGGTAAGCAAGTAATGTGCAGATAATCAGAAGGATAAGGGCAGCATTGACGGACAAGCCGATCCAGTGCCTTATTGTTCCGGCTTGAGGCATGGCGTTCATCCCTTTTCTATGCACCGGTGTCGGCCTTGTTCCTGTGAATAAAATAGAGATTTCTCATATAGACAAAGATGCCGAAACTCTGGCCAAGGATAAAAACAGGATCCCGCCGGTAGACGGCATAGCTGAAAAGAATTATTCCGCCCGACAGGCTGAAGTACCAGAATGCAAGGGGGATAATACTCTTTTTTTGTCGTTCACTCTGGATCCACTGGACAATAAACCGCATGGTGAACATGGCCTGTCCAGTGAAACCCACCGCCAGCCATAGAGCTTCTCTGCTCATTGGTTTTCACCAGGAAAATACTTGATCTGCGGCAGTTTGTTTCTTCTTTGCAGCCAGGCAACACCGAAAAGGTCGACTATCCCGACTCGCAGCCGGTCCAAGGTGCCATAATGAGATGTCCCGTACTGTCGTGGCCGATGGCTGACCTCCACCGAGAGCACGCGACCGCCGCCTCGTTGAACAAGGGAAGGGAGAAATCTGTGCATGTGGTCAAACCAGGGAAGGGCCATAAAAGTCTCTCTATAAAAAACTTTGAGTCCGCATCCAGTGTCCGGCGTGCTGTCACATAGAAGAAAACAGCGTACTGAATTGGCAACTTTGGATGAAAGTCGTCGCCAGAAGGTGTCTTTGCGTTTCTTTCGCCAACCGGCAATCATACATATGTTTTCCTTTTGCTTTTCATGGAGCAGGTTCAACATGGCCGGGACGTCGGCGGGATTGTTTTGTCCATCACCATCAAGAGTGACAATAATTTTACCGTGTGCTTGCCTCACACCGGTAAAAAGTGCAGTGCTCTGCCCACAGTTATTAACCAGGGCGATGACATTAAGTTCCGTGATTTGTTGTTGAAGTTTATGTAGAATAGAGAGAGTGTTGTCTGTACTGGCATCATCAACGCAGAGGATTTCATATTGATCAGGCAAAGAATCGCCGCATGTCTGTATCTCATTGACTAACTGTTCACAATTGCCGGATTCATTATGCATTGGGATGATAAAAGAGATTGTAGGGTGCATCAGATTTTCATGTCGATGTGTGTGGAAGGAGATATTTTGAAAGCGGCCCAATCATTTCGGGCAATATAGCATATTTTCAACATCTTGCAAGTCTGCTGCCTACAGGTTGACCAAGGCTTTGGCCGCTGGAATTGAAAGTGTGTTCCAGCGGGGATGGTCAACAGCACGATGATCTTACCATCTCTATAATATCAGTATGTTCAGCTAGTTATTGCTGAGTTTAAAGCTGGAGACAGCTATGTTGTTACCATGCCCTTGGGCCTTCAGGCGAAAAATATTCCGTTCCGCGGCAGGATAGGGCCCTGGTAAAGAAACCTGATAGTCTTTCGGTGTTGATTCTACGGAGATTTGTTTAACTGTTCGTCCATTGAACACTACCTCAACCACAAGTGGTCCTTTCAGGCTATCCTGGTTCGTTTTTTTCTGTACAAGAGTAAAAGAAGCAACAGGCTTCTTGCTGACCAGGGCTGTGGAAAAAGTTCGTTCCCAGTTGCTGATGGTTTCCGGCCTGTCTGCAAACTCGAAAACAGAGGTGCGGGCAAATTGCCGTACCAGGGTCAGACCCTCAGGTACATTGCTTGCCCAGGCAGCTGCCAGTTTCTGATGCTTAGGCCTGAAAAAATTATCTTCATGAACAATCAGATATTTAAGTGGATAGATTCGGTGCAGCCATGCAATTGATTGCGCTGAAGGAAAACGTGTCATCGCCTTGACAACCTGACGGGTAAAAGGAGGGAAAAAGCCACTGACGCCGGTCACCCCCATTTTTTGATGCTTAAGAGACCAGAAGACATATTTGGAGTCAATTCCCTCGTTGTTTGAAGGCCATTCCAGTATGGCAAAATTGCCTTCTTGTTTGCTCAGCCACTGATAAACCGGTGGGGTTTTATTCCAGTCCACCTGTTGGTAGGTCAGAGGGAAGGATGAATATTCCAAAATGAGGAGTAGGGGGAAAATCCAGATTAAAGAGTGCAGACGACGTGGAAGTTTACGCTGAAAAGTTACAAGACCGAATCCCGCCAGCATGGAGAGCAGGAGCACCGGCATATATCCAAGCCGAATGGACAGGCGAATGGTATGAATGGGGAGGAAGGCTTTATATATATAGGTATAAAGGCCGGTGCCGACGGCTTTTCCTTTGATATACATGGTCGGGCCCAGGGTCAGCAAGGCAAAAAATAAACTGAGTAATCCAAGAATCATGATCCATTCCCGATGGCTCAGGTTGGGTTTGGCATTTTTTTTTGTGCTCCAACCTCTGAGTCCCAGTGAGAAAAGTCCCAATACCAAGACACCGATGGTCGTTTGTTCCAGGGTTAAGTGAAATCCATGAAAGGAGAAGGTTCCCGTCTGCTGGATGAGAAACAGAGCTGGAAAAAGGACAAGAATGCCGATAAGTAAACCACTACTTCTCCGTATCCAGAGCCATTTTTTTTCTGCAGAATCGTTTCCTGATGCCGGAACGAGGGAGAGAAGAGCGATTGCAGCAAAAAGATAGACGATAAAGCCGGGGAAGAACCCGGGATATTTACCCGAATCTGCAAGGTGATAGAAATTATGATCTTTACCGGCATCAAAAAATGAATACCAGTCGGCGCTGTAGCGGTGTACGTCCTTGAGGCTTCGTTCCAGGCCAAGTTCTTTAAATATTGTAAAATAAGGCCATAATATCGGTGCAAGGAGTAAAAGCAGAACACATCCGGCTGCAAAAAGCTGGATCCATGTTTTGGGTCGCTGGACGGCTTTTGGTCGTAGGAGAAGGTACATCACAAAAAAGAGCAACAACAGGAGGGAAAGCGGTACGCCCCCGTAAAAAATGGTGGCCATCTGCATCCAGAACAGCAGAACGGTAGCTATCAGGTAACCGATTGTTTTTTTTTCAAGATACAGGGCCAGGCAGACGAGAGCCAGGGGGATAGCAAACTGCATGTGCACGTTGAGATAATTGTAATACCCAGTGCGAAAGGGAGAAACGGCAAAGGCAATACCGGCAATCCAGCCGGCAGCCTTGGAACCGGTAATCTTTGAGGTGGCAAAACAGGCTGCCCAGCCGCCGAGAGCCTGAAAAATGAGCAGGGTAAGGTTATGGGCCAGTACGGGATTCCCGCTCAGCTTGAGGATGGGAGCTGCTGTCAGTAGGGCTGGAATAAGCAGGGGCTCAGAATAGGCAAAGGTGTTGCCGTAAGGGTAAAAGATATCGGCATTGAAGAGTCCGGCAGGATTGCTGTAAACATGATCGGCTGCCCAGTTCAGTATCCAGGTAAATAGATAGGGGTCATTAAGGCCGCGTAAAGATGATCCTGGGTGCAGGATAAGGGGGTAGGTAAAGATACAGACCAGGAAAAAGAAAAGACAGTAGATAAAACATTCTCTTCCTATAGATGCTGATGGGGAAATGGAATTATTTTGGGAGATTGTCATGGATGGAACAAAAAAGTAAAGAACGGTTTATTGTAAAATGGCGCAGAGCGCCGGTTTGATGTGTTACTCCGCAGAGATGTACAACAAGAGCATTCTTTTTTGTTACACCGCTCTGCAGTGTAACAGTATAATCTTTGGTTGTTAAATGATGTTGCATACCCCGCTTTGCGGGTAAATGGAAGTTCCTGAAATATATTATTTTCCGGCACCCCAACTTCAATGAGACAAAAATGGGGAATACCCTGCTGTCGATCATGGAGAGATGACGACAGTTGGGTATTCCCCGATAAAACCAGCATGGCAGGACCAGGTTATTTTACGTCATGGCCACAACCAGATAAGCGTAGACTTCGACAATGAAAAAAGCCTGAATCGGCACCATTTCGCGGGCCATTTTCGGACAATAATTCAGCAGATTTTATGTGGCTTGCCGATCAGTCCTTGCTCGAAAGAAAAACGCAATCGTCAATATTGTCATCAGGACGATCAACAGTATGCCTAATTGAGGTGACAATAAAAGAGCAGCAACTCCCACAAGCGGATAAAGAAAAAAGCGGGTAATGACACGCAGTACTGAATGCTCGGCGATAAAATCGGCAATGGGTGGGGAATACCGGTAATACTGGGTCACAAAAAAAGATCCCGGCCTGTTAGTCAGGAGAAATTGATCCCGAAACTGTCGTAAGAGAACGACCTGCGGCTCAAGGAGTGAGCCATATGCGGCTGTGGCGATAAAACAGCCGCCCCCGCCATCACCACCCCCGCC
>JANTGH010000193.1 GCA_024763055.1 Desulfobulbaceae bacterium | reverse complement strand
AGTGTTCTGTGGCGGGTCTTAACTATACATGTAGTATGTTGAGAATCGCCACAGGACACACGACGCAGTAGATCGAAGTTTTTACGACGCCATCAAAATTGGCTTCGCCTAAAGTACTCTATCGGTATGGAAGGGTAAACAGGATTCGGGAATATGCGGGAAAAAACCATCCGGTCTTGTATACTGCATCCCATGAATGACCAACGAATATCAATATCCTGTGAGAGGATTCGAACACTTTTTTCACCGGAACTCTTAGATGTTCTGGCTGTTATCGCCAGGGATCAGCCAGCTGGAATTTATCTTGCCGGAGGTACGATCCGGGACCTTCTTCTTGGGCGACAACCTGCCGATGTGGATCTGACCGTTGCCTGTCACGGCAAAGCCTGGGCATACGAACTTGCCCGTCGGACAGGCGGCTCTTTTGTCGAACTGGGGCGGGAGGAGGATGCGGGCAGGGTAGTTTTTCAAGGTGAAACTGTTGATTTTTCTTCGTTCCGGGCCGGGGCCGTCAACATTGATCAGGAACTGGTCAAGCGTGATTTGACGATAAACGGGCTTGGGCTCTGTATTGATGCTCTCATTGGCAGGGGGGCTTGTGTTGAGAATGAAGAGTTTACGATTATTGATCCCCGGGACGGTGTTCAGGATGTCAGGGATGGAGTGATTCGTCTTTGTTCCAGGCAGTCCATTGTCGATGACCCCCTGCGGCTGCTACGGGTGTTCCGGTTTGCGGCATCCCTTGGTTTTAGAGTTGCCGATGCGACCCTTGCGGAGGTGGAAGGGCGGCGGCAGTTGATTACAGGGGTAGCGCCGGAGCGAATTGCCCATGAACTTGATCTGATCATGGGCAGTGATCGGGCATATAAGTCCTTTGTTCTGATGGCTGAGACCGGTCTTCTTTTTGAAATAATCCCGGAGCTTCTGCCCGGGGTCGGCATGGAACAACCGGCAAGCCATCATCTTGATGTCTTTGAGCATCTGCTGGAAACCCTGCGACAGATGGAGCGGATACAGAAGGATCCCGGGAATTTTTTCCCTGGCAACAGCCATGCCATGGAGTCCTGGCTTGAGCAGGGTCGGCATAGGCAGCAGTTGAAGTGGGCGTCATTGTTTCACGATGTGGGCAAGCCGGCGACCTATGGAATTAATGAGACGAAGGGCGGACGTATTACCTTTTATAATCATGACCTGCAGGGCGCCGACCTGTTTAGCTCAATTGCGCGTCGACTGCGCTGGTCCGGAGAAGATACAAAGACAGTGGCTTCCCTGATTGCCGCCCATATGCGACCGTTTTTTTTAGCCAATAATCAACGGCAGGGGAAGTTGACCCTTAAGGCCTGCCTCCGTCTGGCCAGCTTTCTGGGGAATAATTTGCCCGGACTGTTTATGTTAGCCATGGCCGATGCCCTGGCCGGAAAAGGGGAGGGCAGTCCTGAAAAAATAGAACAGGAGGTGGCCGGTCTTTTTAACCGGATGCAGCAGGTATGGCAGGAACATGTTACCCTTGTCCGGGAGTCTCCGCCGTTGATTACCGGCCGTGATTTGATCAATGAGCTTGGTCTTGAACCCGGGCCGATTTTTCGTCGTATTCTGGGCAGAGTGGAAGAAGCGCAGATGGAACACCGGAGCATGACCCGTGCCCAGGCCCTGGCTCTGGCCGCCGATTTTGCCATCGCCCAAAAAACAGAACCCCGCAGACCTGCAGAAATAAAGGGTACTTCGACAGAGGAAATGGACAGAGAATAAGGAAGATGCGTAAAGAGCAGGATTACTATTTTAAAAAGGCTAAAAAAGATAACTATCCGGCCCGTTCTGTCTATAAACTGAAAGAGGTCCAGGAAAAGTACTGTCTTATCAAAGGTGGCAAGCGGGTGCTTGATTTGGGGTGCCATCCAGGAAGCTGGAGCCTGTATGCAGCCTCAATCCTGGGGCCGAAAGGGATTGTTGTCGGGGTAGACCTGCAAAAGACCAACCTCGAAGGGCAAAAAGGCGATGCCGAAATTTACTGGCTCTGTTATGATGTCTACGCCGATACATTGGTGCCGGATTTGAAAAAACAATGGCCTGGATTTCATGTGTTGCTCAGTGATATGGCGCCGCAAACCACGGGCAGTCAATATGGTGATCATCAGCACTCGCTTCAGCTTGTGCGGCGGGTATTGGAACTGGCCCGGACAATCCTGCACCCTAAAGGCAGTCTGTATGTCAAGGTCTTTCAGGGAGAGGATTTTCCTGAATTTGTTGCAGAGTGTAAGCCTTTGTTTGAAAGCATAAAGGTCATTAAACCGGCAAGCTCACGCAAGGAAAGCCGCGAGGTTTTTGTGCTGGGACGAGGATACAGGCCGGTGTCGAAAAGAAAATAATAAGCGGGTACTATTGGTTTGCCGTATATCAGAGATTTGTTTTAAGCAAGGAGTCGAACAGTGTCAGGACATTCAAAATGGAGCACCATTAAGCGAAAGAAGGGCGCAAATGATGCCAAGAGAGGGAAGATTTTTACCAAGCTCATCAAGGAGATTACCATAGCCGCCCGTATGGGGGGCGGTGATCCTGACGGGAACCCAAGGCTTAGAAGCGCTATAATTGCGGCAAAGTCCGAGAACATGCCCAAGGACAACATCGCCCGGGCCATTAAAAAGGGAACCGGCGACCTTGACGGCGCGGTGTATGAGGAGATCCTTTACGAGGGATACGGGCCGGGTGGTATAGCGGTGCTTGTAGAAACCATGACCGATAATAAAAATCGGACCGTTGCCGATATCCGTCACTTTTTTGCCAAGAGCGGTGGCAATTTAGGTGAGTCCGGTTGTGTGGGCTGGATGTTTGATAAGAAGGGCTCGATCATGGTGGATCAGGAAGGAGTGGATGAAGAAGAGCTCATGGACCTGGCTATTGAAGCAGGCGCCGAGGATGTGCTTGAGGAAGACACCGCTTTCCAAATATTGACCGCGCCTGATGATTTCAGCGAGGTGGTGGAAAGCCTGGAAAAAAACGGTATCAAATGTGCAGAGGCCTCCATCTCCATGATTCCGAAAAATACTATTGATGTGGCCGAGGAAAAAACCGCCCGTTCACTGCTTAAACTGCTCGATAATCTTGAAGACAATGACGATGTCCAGAAAGTGCATGCCAATTTTGATCTTGCCGATGAATTAATGAAGATCCTGTCGTAGGGTATCTTGACCAGGATGCGGATCATCGGCATAGATCCTGGTTCCCGGATCACCGGCTATGGCATTATTGACAGCCGTGGACCGGAAATAGGTTTTGTTGCCTGCGGAACCATTCGCATGGTAAAGGAAGCTGATTTTTCCCGTCGGTTGTTTATGATCTTTGATGGTTTGTCCCGGATCATGGACAAGCACCGGCCGGAAGCGGCGGCGGTGGAAGATCTGTTTGTCGCTCATAATCCCCGGTCGGCGCTCAAGTTGGGCCAGGCAAGGGGTGCGGCCGTGGTCGCCGCCTGCAGGCAGCAGATTCCGGTTTTTGATTACACACCAAGAAAAGTAAAACAAACAGTAGCCGGATACGGGCAGGCTGAAAAAAGTCAGGTCCAGGAAATGGTCAAAGTCCTGCTTGAACTCAGCGCCCTTCCCAGTTCCGATGCCGCTGATGCTCTGGCAGTTGCTCTTTGTCACGCCCATCAGCTGGGCAGTGCCGCGTCTTTTATCAATTAAGTAGTTTTTGACGACCGAAATATGATTGCCTCTCTGAGTGGAAAAGTCCAACATAAACAACCCGATGCTGTTATCCTTGATGTAGGTGGCGTCGGTTATGAGGTGATGATCTCCAGCCGTACCTATGATCTGCTTCCGCCGGTGGGCGAAGAGGTTTTTCTGCTGGTTCGGACCAATGTGCGGGAGGATGCTATAACGTTGTATGGTTTCGGCACTTCGGAAGAAAAGAAACTTTTTTTCCTGCTTAATTCCGTTTCCGGGGTCGGCCCAAAACTGGCTCTTGCTATTTTATCCGGCATCAGCGCCGGGGAATTGTGCCAGGCTATCAGCCTGAAAGATATGGCCCGACTGACGGCCTTGTCGGGTGTCGGCAAAAAGACCGCTCAGCGGTTATGCATGGAACTGGGCGAAAAGGTTGGCGCTTTTTCTCTGCATAACCTTGAAGCGGATGTTTCTATCACTGCCCCGGCCATGGTAGAGGGTTTTGCCATACAGGATGCGGTTTCCGCTCTGGTCAATCTCGGTTATCCACGCAGTACCGCCTGGCAGGCCCTACGCTCCATTCAACAGCAGGATCCTGAGGCGGCAGCGCAGATGAAGGTGGAAGAGCTGTTGCGCCTTGCCCTGCAGGCCATGGCCTGAACATTTTTCGGTACCCCTTATCCTTTGAACCTGTGGGCCATGCCTGATGAACTCTGATGATAACATAACCGGTAAACGGCTGTTGACCGGAGAAAAGCGAGCGGATGATGTTGCCGTCCCTGTTGACATTCGTCCACGCAGTCTTGATCAGTATGTGGGCCAGGAGCAGGTGAAAAGAAGTTTGCGTATTTTTATTCAGGCGGCCCTGCAAAGGGGTGAGGCCCTGGATCATGTACTTTTCCATGGATTTCCCGGCCTGGGGAAAACCACCATGGCCTATATTATTGCAGGTGAAATGGGAGCGGGTATCAAGGCGACCTCCGGTCCGGTCATCGAAAAGCCCGGTGATCTGGCTGCGATCCTTACCAGCCTCCAGTCCGGCGATGTGCTTTTTATTGATGAAATTCACCGATTGAACCACGTGGTTGAGGAGATCCTTTATCCGGCAATGGAGGACTATCAGCTTGATCTTGTTATCGGTCAGGGGCCGGGAGCCCGATCGGTAAAGATGGACCTGCCCCGTTTTACCCTGGTCGGCGCAACCACCCGCACCGGTCTTCTGACCCCTCCGCTTCGTGATCGGTTCGGGGTTATTCTACGCCTGGAATATTACAGCCCTGAAGAACTGGTGCGAATCGTGAAACGATCGGCACGGCTTTTTAATATCGAAATAGATAATGAGGGGGCCCTGGAACTTGGTCGGCGTTCCCGGGGCACGCCAAGAATTGCCAACCGTCTGCTGCGAAGGGTGCGTGATTTTTCCGAGGTCGGAGGTCATTCTGTTATTTCCGGGGTTGTGGCCGATGATGCCCTGAACATGTTAGCGGTGGATCGGTTCGGGCTGGACGAGATGGACCGTCGCATTTTGTTGACGTTGATTGACAAGTTCCAGGGTGGACCGATTGGACTTGACACTCTGGCCACTGCCGTTTGTGAGGAAAAAAACACCCTCGAGGACGTGTATGAACCCTTTCTTATCCAGTCTGGCTTTTTAACGCGTACTCCAAGGGGAAGAATGGCGACGGTGAGCGCCTATGAACATTTTGACCGGCCAGTGGCTACCGGAAGAGTACAGCAGCCCGGGCTTTTTGATCAGGAATAGAGAGGTGGAACAATGGCGACGAAGCAAACCGTAAGGGATATCCTTTTGAAAAAAGGCGGCAAAGAGAAGATCTCCATGCTCACCGCCTATGATGCGCCCATGGCTGCGTTGCTTGATCAGGCCGGGATCGATATTCTGCTTGTAGGGGATTCCCTTGGCATGGTTGTGCTTGGGCTTGGTTCCACTGTCCCTGTGACCATGGAGCAGATGCTGCATCATGCGACCGCCGTCAGCCGGGGGGTAACATCCGCCCTTGTGGTCGGTGATATGCCCTTTGGATCTTACCTCGTCGATCCGCGGGAGAGCGTGCGTAATGGAGTACGATTTCTTAAAGAAGCCGGCTGTGACGCGGTCAAGCTTGAGGGCGGACAGGATGCGTGTGAGGATGTGCGTGCTTTGGTGCGGGCCGGTGTGCCGGTTATGGGACATCTGGGTCTTACGCCGCAGACTGCCGGACAGCTTGGTGGATTCAAAGTTCAGGGCAAGAGTTTTGACGCCGGACGTAAATTGCTTGCCGATGCCAGGGCCCTTGAGGAGGCCGGTGCCTTTGCCCTGGTGCTTGAATGCGTGCCGGGCAGGCTTGGCGAGGTTGTCACAAAGGGAATTGATATTCCCACCATAGGGATTGGCGCCGGCCCCCATTGCGACGGTCAGGTGCTGGTCACCAATGATATGCTGGGCCTGTTTGAAAAATTCACCCCCGGCTTTGTCAAAAAATATCTCAATCTGGCCCCTCAGTTGAAAGAGGCGGTTGCCGCCTTCCAGGACGAGATTAATTCCGGCGTTTTTCCGGCGCCGGAGCATACATTCGGCACAGATGAAGACTTTAACGTGCTCCTGAAAGGTTGAAAAATCTGCCGGGATTTCTTTGCGGTATATAAATCCGTCGAATCGGTATGTTGGCGACTTTATGGTATAGCTGTGTTGTTTTTTCTTTCAGGTCGCTCTCT
>JANTGH010000192.1 GCA_024763055.1 Desulfobulbaceae bacterium | reverse complement strand
AAACTTCGATCTACTGCGTCGTGTGTCCTGTGGCGATTCGTGGGCATACTACATGTCTAATTAAGACCCGCCACAGAACACTACTCCTCGGAGTCTCCGCTCCGTTGCGCTTACCTGTAGATCGAAGTTTTTACGACGCCATCTCACTTCAGTATTCAAAATTTAATCACCGTTGCAGGCCTGTACAAAGACGGCATCAATGAACTGCGCCCGCAGCAAGGCGAGAAATTAAATCCCAAGAGAGATTAAAAAAACCACCAGCTATCCGGGAAACTATCCGTTTCTACTGATCGTGATGCACACCAACGCAACGGCGCCAACCGGGATAAAGATTTTGACAGTTATTCCTCTATTGATCAGGTGCTGCTCCAGATGTACATGAAGCATCGCATGCGGGCTTAGCAGGCATCTTTCCATGTCAATCCCGACTATGCCTGCTGGTATGGCTGGAATATGATGACCAAAGATCTTGGTGAAATCAAAGAGCCGGCATTAGGTACGCGGCAACAGCCGGTAAAAAAATAAGAAATAGCAGGATAGAAAAAAGACGACTGCTTTGATGCAGGCAGTCACCTTTTTATGCCGGAACAAAAAACCTCTAAAAACAAAAAATGCCGTAAAAAATCATGCAGGTTTAGAGGCGCTACGGATCAGTTTTCAAGTCTACCCGGGCATGCAACCCTTGGAGATCTCGGGAAGATTGGGTAAAAATACATTTTTTCAAGGTGGGTTTAACTCTCTCCATCAACCTTTCTTAATTGATCGGCCTTCGCCTTAAGATGTATGCCGTTATTTCTTAAACTTCATCCTGCCGAAACGTCGTTTTCCAACCTGAAGAAGAACCGTACCGCTGGCGGGAATATCGGTATTCATATCATGTATTTTTTTCCCGTCCACGGAAACCGCGTTCTGTTTGATCATCCGCCTTCCATCCGAAGTCGATGTAACGAGACCGGCTTCGACAAGCAATTTTGGCAGCCAGACAGACTCATCTTCCGTGACAATCTCTTTTTCAGGAATTTCATCAGGTAGTTCATGCTTCTTAAACACCTGGTCAAAATTTCGCTCCGCACTTTCCGCCGCATCCTGGTCATGAAAACGGGCAACCAGTTCCTTGGCCAAACGGACCTTGACCGCTTTGGGATGAATCCTTCCTGTTTCCATATCCTGTCTGAGCTGCTCGATCTCATTCATGGAGAGATCGCTGAGCAGTTCATAATAGCGAAACATCAATTCATCACTGATCGATAAGACTTTACCAAAAATATCATCGGCGGATTCAGAAATACCGATATAGTTGCCCAGTGACTTGCTCATCTTGTTGACCCCGTCCAGCCCTTCAAGAAGCGGCACGGTCAACACCACTTGGGGCTCCTGATCACGACTTTTCTGCAGATCACGTCCCATGAGTAAATTAAAAAGCTGGTCAGTGCCCCCAAGTTCCACATCAGCCCCCAGGGCCACCGAATCATATCCCTGGATAAGCGGGTACAGAAATTCATGGATGGAAATGGGCCGGTTGGATTCGAACCGCTTTTTAAAATCATCGCGTTCAAGCATCCGGGCCACGGTCAAACGTGAGGCCAGCCTGATCATCTCATAGGAGCTCAGTTCACCAAGCCAGGTGGAGTTAAAAACCACCTTGGTCTTTTCCGGATCGAGAATTTTGAAAACCTGCTCTTTATAGGTCTCGGCATTACGTTCTATATCTTCACGAGTGAGGGGCGGCCGGGTATCGGATTTACCGGTTGGATCACCAATCAAGCCGGTGAAGTCACCGATTAAAAAAATAATCTGATGACCCAATTGCTGAAAATGTTTGAGTTTTTGCAGCAGAACCGTATGACCAAGGTGCAGGTCCGGAGCGGTTGGGTCAAAACCGGCCTTGACCGCCAACGGCCTGCCGGCTTCGCGGGCACGGGTCAGTTTTTTTATGAGTTCCTCGCGAGAAATTAAATCGACGGTTCCCCGCTCAATCAGGGCCACCTGTTCCTCGACAGTCTTCATCCTTATCTCCAACGTTGCCCAAAAGACCCAGCAGAACACGGCCGTGCCAAACCAAAGTAGGGTCTCTTATTGTTTGTCAAACCTATTCTATTTTGCCTAACCACTTATATTATTTAGCAAATTCAACAGCACGGGTCTCTCGGATGACCGTTATCCGAATCTGCCCTGGATAGGTTAATTGTTTCTCCACTGCCTTGGCAATATCACGGCTGAGCAGTGTCGCTTCATCATCATGTACTTTCTGGCTGTCGACGATGATACGTAAATCACGACCGGCCTGAATGGCGTATGATTTATCCACCCCATTAAAACCATTAGCAATATTTTCCAGATCTTCCAGGCGCTTAACATAACTCTGCAGCATTTCTTTTCTGGCGCCCGGTCTGGCGCCGGACAGAGCATCCGCCGACTGCACCAGAACATCAAGGACACTTTTGGGCGGCTGATCTTCATGGTGGGCGCCGATGGCATAGACAATATCTTCCGCCTCGCCATACTTTTTAGCAAGGTCGCGACCGATAATGGCATGCGAACCCTCAACCTCATGGTCGACGGCTTTGCCGACATCATGAAGCAAGCCTGCCCGCTTGGCCTTTTTAACATCCAGGCCAAGTTCGGCAGCCATAACCCCGCACAAAAAGGCGACTTCAAGAGAATGCTGCAGAATATTCTGTCCGTAACTGGTTCGATACTTCAGGCGGCCTATCAACTCAATAAGGTCCACATGCATCCCATGGGCCCCGACATCAAAGGTCGCCTGCTCTCCAGCCTCGCGAATTTCCACTTCAAGTTCCTCGGTTACCTTGGCAACGACCTCTTCGATTCGGGCGGGATGAATCCGACCATCGGAGACCAACTGTATTAATGCAAGGCGGGCAACCTCCCGCCGGACGGGATTAAATCCGGAAAGAATCACTGCCTCCGGAGTATCGTCAATGATGATGTCAATACCGGTTGCAGCTTCAATGGCGCGAATATTCCGCCCTTCGCGGCCAATAATACGTCCCTTCATTTCATCATTGGGCAGAGGAACCATGGAGACCGTTTTATCGGCTACATAGTCGCCTGCATAGCGTGCAATAGCCAAAGCAAGAATGTTTTTACCCTTGCGATCGGCCGCAATTTTCATTTCATTTTCAATGCGACTCAATCGCTTAGCTGCATCCATACGCGCCTCGCTCTCAATAGAGGCCATCAACTCTTTTTTGGCCTCTTCACGACCGATTCCTGCTATTTTTTCAAGTTTATACCGCTCTTCATCAATAAGTGAATCAAGCTCCCGGGCCCTTTTGTCAACCTGCTTCTCCCAGTTTCCAACCTTTTCTTCATGCTGTTGTACTTTACCTGAACGCCGTTCCAGTGTTTCCAGATCGACCTTCACCTCATCAAGTTTTCTGTCCAGTCGCCGCTGCTCTTCCTTTAACTCCTGCCGACTCAGTCGGGCTTCACGATCTGCCTCCTGCTTAATCTGGTAGGCCTCTTCCTTTGCCTGCAGCAATGCCTCTTTTTTTATTTTTTCAGCATCCTGGATAGCATTCTCAACAATCCGCCGGCCCTGGGCCTCTACATTCGCCTGATTTCCCTCGACCAGCTTTTTACGAAGCATGAATCCGACAATCGCACCGATTATCAACACAAAACTAAGTAAAAGCGGTGTCATAGAACTTATATTCATTGCTGGACACCTGTATGTTATGCAGCTGACGGAAAACTCCGATCAATATCTGCGAAAAAAATAGGACGTGACAGGCAGGATTACACGAATCGGTGCACGAAGAAGGGGGGTAATCTGATAGTTCGGAACCTGAAAACACAGAGGAACAAAACTCCTCTGCAGCAAGTTCAGAAATTTTTCAACGAAAGGTTTTTTAAGCAGACCATGCGCTTAACGGAATCTGTCGGAAATACGACCTTTTCCGCAAACAACCTGCTTGATGAAGTATTCATATATAGTAAAACCTGATCGCATCAGTATTTTCTTTCATTCACCGGGTCTGCGCCCTGCCTGTTCACTCGTGGCCGGAATGAGACATAACGGCCCTACTCTTTATTCAACAGCGATTTAATCACTTTTTTTTATAAAAAAAACCCCGCCCTGCCGTGTTAACGAAATGATTAAACCTAATTTAATTAGGTGGGCAATGCCCATGCCGTTTCCTGGGAATCAATGAAGATTTCCATTTGCCGACATTTCAGCTGCCCTCATTATGAGAGTTGGCTCAATACTCCATTAATCACCAACAGCGCAGGGAATTTAGTAAAATAATCCTGCCGTCCCCATCAATACGGCAAAAATCTTATGCTGTGCATACGGATCAGGTAAACGAAACTCCGTATTTTTAAAACACAGCCGCAACAAACCATGAAAATAACACGAAACGGCATCATTTCCGGGGTTATTTTCGGATAAACCAGCATGGCTGGACCAAGTTGGCCGGCCACAACGAACGATGAAAACCCCTTGCTCCGGCATGGGCAGGCCCTGCCTCGAGGGATTTTCGGATAAACTCACTGATTATCTTCCAAGACACCGTATTTCATAATCCAAAGGGACCTTGAAACAACCATTTTAAGGGTAAAAAAAGATGCCCCTTCTTTTCATTCAATATAACAGATGCCTGGTCTAAACAAAAATGATATTTTTCGAAATCCCTTCAGACAAGCATATTCTCTCTAAAGATAGAGCCTGAAAATTCAATCGATGTCAGACATCTTGTCAATCAGGTCATCAATGGAGCGCCCCTGACGGTTACGATACGCATTAAATTCTCTGTTCACCTTAACATATCTCGCAGCAATGCGCAGACAACCAAGCACCAGCAATTTACTGGAAGGGACCGTACTCACATATTCCCCTTCAGATCCTTCAAGCTCACTGCGCAAAATTCGGACAACCTCCTCGACCTCGCTTTCAGGGGCATCACTGTAAAACGTAAATTCCTGGCCGAACAAGGCGAAATGAACCAGACGCTCTTCCATAACAGATAATTACAATCGTCTTCTCAAGTGGTTTCGGATTCCTCTTCAAACAAGGCTCCCTGCACGCCGCCCTGCCCCTGATTTTCTCCTACCGAGTCCTCTTCGGACTCCCATTGCTCTATGCGACCAATGAGACCGGCAACACGCTCACCAACAACGGTGCGTTCACTCGAAAAATCGGCTACCTGTGCCTTAAGATCAGCACATTCACTCTCTCTTTCCCGCAGTGTTGCCTGCAGGGCATGATATTCCTCTTTAAGCTCATGATATTTCGTGAGCAATTTATCAACAAACTGTTCCAACCGAGCCAATTCAGCATTACTTTCCATCATTTCCTCCCTACTGAAGGTTACCTGTTTAAGATGATAACCAATTGAAATCAAAGAAAACAAAAATAAATATTTACTATACAGGCCTTAGGCTGCAAGCGCAAGTCTTTTGGCTGCCGGTGCCCGCTCAGACCCTGGAATAAGTCCAACTTACCGGCCTGCCATTTCGATACGGCAAATACCCATGAAACACTCTCGGGTCCTTATCAAAAACCAGGGGAAGAAAATATCGGTCCCCTTCCCACATGGGCAAGGTATCCAGAAGATCAAGCAAGTGCCAGCTTAGCTCGCCTTCCTCATTCTTTTTAAAAGGAACTCCTGAAAAACGGGTAATGAGAAAAACAACTCCCAACCAATTTTCCCCTTCGCGGCCAAAACCGCGCCAGTTAATCGTTCCACGCAGGGACATTTCAAGGCATTTGAGCCCTGATTCCTCAAAAATTTCCCGTTGCATGCACTCTACAACATTCTCTCCCTCTTCCATCTTGCCGCCGAGTCCGTTATATTTTCCGAAATGCTGATCGTCATCTCTGGCATTACGGTGTACCAGCAGGACCTTTCCGCCGTCAGGTGAAAGAATATAACCAAGGGTTCCAATTACAGGTGTGTACATAAAAATAACAAAATTCCGGTGACCATGAGCAAACTACCTTCTTGGTATCGCCTTGGTGGTCTCTTGAAAAATTAGAATTTTCGTTAGTCGTGTTGCTTGACTACACAACGGGTGGTGCAGTTCGAAGTATTTGCTTATCTGACTGCACGACGAGACCTGGTGGGCGTTGACACCCAGGTATACGAACTTGCAAGGCCTGCGAAGATTAGGAAAAAATACAATTTTCCAAAGTGGCCTTCAATATGATAACATAGTATTATCACAATTGGGCGATCATCATTTTTGATGGAACCGTAAAAAGTCTTTGAAGCCATATTGCCGCATTTTGACCACTTCATCATTCCCGTAGTCTGTTAAGCGGGAATCCAGTGTACATCTTGTGGGCAGGTATCTATCTGGATCCCGAATACTACCTCGGGGATGACGGATTCGAAGACTTTTTCAAGGCCATGTCACTTTTGTCGGTTTCGTAAAAAGACACGAAACCGACGGCGGAACGATTGTAACCTGTTGTTGTTCCGTACCATGCAAAATGCGTTTTGGACTTTTTACGAG
>JANTGH010000191.1 GCA_024763055.1 Desulfobulbaceae bacterium | reverse complement strand
AAAGAAACTCAAAAAAAAATATATTATTAATAACTAACCATAACTACGGTATGTAAATATCTGATTTCCACCTTAACAATTCATAAAAAATCAGTTGGAATGTCACTACGTCCATAGCCTTTTTTGAAGTAAAAACTATTGTCCATACTTCTGCCGGACCAGCACTTCCCGCGGTCTTGAACCGTCTGCCGGGCCGATAATCCCCTCCTTTTCCATCATTTCAATCATCCGGGCCGCTCGATTATAGCCAACCCGTAATCTGCGCTGCACCATAGAAATCGAGGCCTGTCCTGTTTCCGTCACCACGGCCACGGCCTCATCATATTTGGCATCATACTCCAGGGTGGATTTTTCCGATTCATCTTCGCTCTCCTCAATTACCTGTGTGACTGATTCATCATATTCGGCGCCACCCTGTTCTTTGAGAAAGGCGATTATTCGTTCACTCTCCTGTTCGGAAATAAACGCTCCATGAATGCGCTGCAATTTTGCTGCCCCCGGCGGTAAAAACAGCATATCACCCATGCCAAGCAGATGTTCAGCCCCTGAACAATCAAGAATTGTCCTGGAATCCACCTTGGAGGAGACTTTAAAAGATATCCGGGTGGGAAAGTTAGCTTTGATCAATCCGGTCAGAACGTCAACCGATGGCCGCTGGGTGGCAAGTATAATATGCATACCTGCAGCCCGGGCCATCTGGGCCAGACGGGCAATGGATGTTTCCACGTCTTTTGAAGCAACCATCATTAAATCTGCCAATTCATCAACAATTATAACAATATAAGGTAATTTTTCCTCCGCAACCAGATTATAGGACGTAAAAGATTTCACCCGCAGTTCTTCAAGCAGTTTATACCTGCGTTCCATCTCGCGCACGGCCCAGAGAAGTGCCCGGCTGGCAATCTTCGGTTCCACGACCACAGGATGTAACAAGTGCGGAATCCCCTCATAGACGGAGAGTTCAATCCGTTTGGGATCAATCATCAGCAGGCGGACGTCTTCAGGGGTGGCCTTAAAGAGAATAGAGGCAATAAAGGCATTAATTGCCACTGACTTGCCGGCCCCGGTTGCACCGGCAATAAGCAGGTGCGGCATTCCGGAAAGATCGGCGATAACCGACCTGCCGATGACATCTAAACCGAGTCCCAGACTGAGCAGGGAAGTGGAATCTCTGTATTCCCTGGAAAGCAAAATGTCTCGAAGAAAAACCGTTTTGCGAACCGGATTCGGGATCTCTATACCGAGAGCGGCCTTGCCCGGAATTGAGCCGACGATCCGCACCCTGTCCACCCTGAGCGCCATGGCAAGGTCATCCGACAACCCTACAATTTTATTTATTTTGACACCGGCAGCCGGAGCAAATTCATAGGTAGTGACCACCGGTCCCGGCGAAATGCCCTCCACCGTTCCCCGCACACCAAAATCCTGCAGCTTGGCAGCAAGAATCTTACTGACTTCATAATAATGTTTTTTATCAACCTCCCGGTCCTCCAGCTCATTCTTATCCAGCAGTGACAGTGACGGCAGCTGATAATCATCAGAGGTCAAAGGATGCAGAATAAACTCCTTATCCTCGGATTCCGGCTCCATTTGACGCCGGACCGGTTCGTGAACTAATGGTTCTACCGGAGGCGGCAAAGGGGAAGGATCAGGGGCAGGCTTAGGCATCTCTACGGCAGGTTCACCACGCTTAACAGGCGTCTTTTTTATCGGCCCGGTACACTTATCTCTAAAAATCTTAACAAAACTCGCAAACCTGCTCGCTATGTAACCAGCTGTATTTATAGGAGAAAACCTAACAGAGGCCATCAGGGAAAAAATAAGCAGCAGCACCAGAAACAGGATAGAGCCAATACGGCCAAGCAGGGGACCGACAAGGTTCCATACAAGTTCACCGAGATAGCCTCCGGGCGTGACAAACTGAGCTGGAAAAATAATCTGCTTGGATGTTGCCAGCAACCCGGAAGAAGAAATCAAGAGGCCGGTAATGCCGACAATGACAAAGGGAAGACGGCTGATGACTGAACCCGGCAACATGGCGGTTACACAGAGATAGAGTAGG
The DNA here is from genome assembly GCA_024763055.1 of Desulfobulbaceae bacterium. Lineage (GTDB taxonomy): Bacteria > Desulfobacterota > Desulfobulbia > Desulfobulbales > Desulfobulbaceae > DRLX01. Next base: position 4,422 of record JANTGH010000191.1, on the reverse strand, counting down.
ACCAGTACCGGAAAAAAAGCCGTCAATCCGAAAAATGAAAAAAAATAATGGGCAACGTAGAATCCAAAGGAACCACACCAGTTTTCCGATGGTTGCTGGAGGACAGGATTGGGGGCAACAAGCGACAAGGAATAACTGAGAAGGCAAAGAAGAAGGAACGTAGAGAGAAAAAGAAAAAGAACTGATATGATCTCCTGGCCGAAGTGGTGCTGCTTTGGTTTCTTTTTGCTTGGCGGCATCAAACGAGATATTGAGCTGAACTTACATTTTTCTGAGAAGAATGATAAACGAGCTACAGCATGTTATCGCAGGCAGGAGTATCTACACCATTTCCCCTAAAAAATCAAAAGGAGAAGAATACCTTGTCAGTCGTTGTTTCAGGCATCTTTGCTGTTGTGATTCTTACAGGAGCATTGACTCTCCTGAGTTTCTTCGTTGCCCTGACAAAAAAACGGCGGCCTGGTTAAGCTTCTGCAAAAACAATCTTCTGCGGTCAGAGGAAAATAGAATACTTCTTACGGGCAAGACGGTTGCTCAATCAGGACTTCATTTTTAGATATACCGAGCTGGAGCGCATCCAGAAGACCATTGATAAAGGCAACGGCATCGGATGTGGAATACCGTTTGGCTATCTCTAAAGCTTCATTAATAGCGACCTGGGCAGGCACATCATCATTGCACAGCATTTCCCAGGCGGCAATGCGCAGGATATTACGGTCAACAAGGGACATTCGTTCGATACGCCAGTTATGGGCATACCGGGCAAGCAACGGATCAATTTCCTTTACGTGAGCGCAAAGCCCTGAAATAATCTGTTCTGCATACGGGAGCGTCTTTTTCCCGGTATCAAAACTCATTATGAACTTTTCGAGTTCCGTGGCCACGGCCGGACCATCACAGGAGCGGGCCTGAAAATCATGACCGTAAAAAAACTGTAGGGCCAGTTCCCGTGATTTCCTGCGTAACCCCATAAAACTGCTCTTTATTACCGGCTGTCAGCCGACGGTTTCCATCAGGTTAATCATTTCCAAAGCGGCAATGGCCACATCAGAGCCCTTGTTTCCCGCCTTGGTTCCGGCACGTTCAATGGCCTGCTCAATAGTTTCCGTGGTCAGGACCCCAAAGAGTACCGGAACCCCGGTATCAAGCATAACCTGTGCCGTCCCCTTGGCCACTTCTCCAGCCACATAATCAAAATGGGGCGTTGCCCCCCGGATGACGGTTCCGAGGCAGATAACGGCATCATACCTGCCCGACTTAGCCATCCTCTGGGCAATCAGTGGAATTTCAAAGGCACCGGGAACCCGGGCCACATCAATATCGTCATTGCCCACCCCGGACCGCACCAGGCTGTCAAGCGCTCCTTCCAGTAATTTCTCGCAGATAAAAGAGTTAAACCGGGCAACAATAATACCTATCTTCTTTCCCTGTCCCTGCAGGTTTCCTTCGTAATAATTTGCCATCCCCTGTTCCTTTTTCTTCGGCAGTGACTCCCGCCATCATTTTTTTTTGCCCCTTTTTCCCCGATAAAGCTCAAATCAGGGGTCTCGACGCACATTTTCCAACGGCTCCTCACCATAGAGTTCGAGTAAATGCCCCATCTTATCACGTTTGCAGCGCAGATAATTTTTATTTTCTTCCTCTCCTGGGATTTCAATGGGCAGCCTGTCGGCGACTTTCAAACCATACCCTTCCAGTCCAACTATTTTTTTCGGATTGTTCGTCAAAAGCCGCATTTGACGTACCCCAAGGTCACGCAAAATCTGGGCACCGATCCCATAATCACGCAGATCCGGCTTAAACCCCAACTCTACATTTGCCTCAACGGTATCAAGACCCTCTTCATCCTGGAGCCGATAGGCCCGCAACTTGTTGACTAGACCTATACCCCGCCCTTCCTGACGCATGTACAATACCACCCCGCTGCCTTCCTGGTCGACCATCCTCATAGCGGCATGAAGCTGCTCACCGCAGTCACAACGGGCTGAGCCAAAAACATCTCCGGTCAGGCATTCAGAATGAACCCGCACCATAACCGGTTTATCGGAATCGATTTCACCTTTAACCAGGGCTATATGTTCAAAACCATCCACATCATTGGAATAGGCAATGACCTTAAACTCACCGGCATGCTCGGTAGGTAGTCGCGCTTCAGCGGCCCGATGCACCAAAACATCCTTACGCAGGCGATAAGCAATCAAATCGGCAACGGTAGCGATTTTAAGATCGTGCTCAGCGGCGAATTTTTCCAGGTCAGGCATCCTGGCCATGGTACCATCGTCTTTCATGATCTCGCAGATAATGCCGGCCGTCCGCATGCCGGCCAGACGGGCAAGATCAACCGACCCTTCCGTTTGCCCGGTACGAACCAGAACACCGCCCTCGCGAGCCCTGAGAGGAAAAATATGGCCGGGGCTGATGATATCACGGGGCGTGGCCTCAGGATCAACGGCGGCTTCAACGGTTCGAGCCCTGTCCGCTGCCGAGATTCCGGTGCTGACACCTGTTCGCGCTTCAATACTGATGGTAAAACCCGTACCAAAAGGCGACTGGTTATTCTGCACCATCATGGGCAGGCCGAGCTGCTCAATAATATCCGGACTCATGGCGAGACATATCAGGCCACGACCATAGGTGGCCATGAAATTAATGGCCTCAGGCGTTACTTTTTCCGCGGCCAGACAAAGGTCCCCCTCATTTTCACGGTCCTCATCATCCACAAGGATGACCATCCTGCCATCTTGAATATCCTTGATGACATCTTCTATAGGGCTGACTGCCATGTTAAACCTCTTTATTCTATGACCTGCTGATTACCACCCCGCAGGTCGAAATTATTGTATCAATAACCCATGATTGATATGATTCTATACAGATCGAAATCTCAAACGAAAAGCTCGTGTAACAACCTATATTTCTTCCTGTTTTTTCGTTTCGTTTCTACGGATTCACGAAAGAAAAAAAACACTTATATTTAGATAGATTCTTGAGGCTTGAGCTAAAAAGCCGATCCAGTTGTACCGATTACTTTAAAAAACCGTGTTCAGCAAGAAAAGCCGGGTTTATACGACTTTCCTCGCCGTTGGTACCAGGCTGTTCCGAAAGCAGCTTTTCCACATATTTTCCAATAATATCCACTTCAACATTCACCCGATCACCCGTTTTCAAGTCACCAAGAGTGGTCACGGATAAGGTGTGGGGTATAATGGAAACGGTAAAACGATTTCCCTTGCAGCTGTTGACCGTCAGGCTGACACCATTGAGCGTAATCGAGCCTTTATCAATAACATATTTTTCAAGGGCTGGGTCAAGGGAAAAGGTAAAGAGGGTAAATTCACCGGCAGCCCGTCGTTCTTCAACGCGCCCCAGGGCATCAATATGTCCACTGACAAGATGGCCGCCCAACCGGTCACTGAGGCGAAGCGCCCGCTCAAGATTAACACGGCCTCCGAACTCAAGCCTTGACAAGCCTGTCCGAGACAGGGTTTCAGGGGAAACATCAACCAGAAATCGTCGTCCCGCAATATCCCTGGCTGTCAGGCAGGCACCGTTCACGGCAATAGACTCTCCCTCCTCAGGGTCGGTCAGATCAAAACCGGCCTCTATACAGAAAACCATACCGCCACCGCCGGGACGTTTCTCGACGACACAGCCGATACCCTGAATAATTCCGGTGAACACACACTACTCCTGCACCAGAGCGTCGGCCCTTCCAGCAAATTCCTTTGCCAGCCGCTGATGCTTAAAGTTGGCATGAATGGAAGAAATGGTGCGGTACGCATCCGCTGCTTCGCTGATCCTGCCCTGCTGAACATATACCTCTGCCGTAACCAGAAGAATCTCAACAACACCTTTGGGGTTTTTAGTCAGCTGATAATGCTCAATCATATCATACAATAGCTCCAGCGCCTCAGTAAATCGGCCAAGTTTCCGATAACACGCAGCCATCTTCTTGTGCAGCGACAGGGCGGAAAAAGAATCATCCTCTTTCTCACAAATGGTCAACGACCGTTTAAAATTTTCCAGAGCTATTTCGTATTCTTCTTTGGCCATACAGGTATCACCGATGCGGTCAAGAGCATTGGCAATTCCCTGTTCATCTCCCTGTTCCTCAAACCCCTTTAACGCATTATGAAAGGACAATGCAGCCTCGGAATAATTCCCGGCGCTGTGCTGTGCACGCCCTTTGATGTAATCCTGTCGGGCAGGGTCATTTACCTCATCCACCTTGGCATTTTGACTCCCGTCCATAGGACCCAGAGAATTCAACGGTTGAATATTTCCACTGACCATAATCTTTCTCCTGCGATACAATTTTATAGCATTCTTGATGAACTGTAGAGTAGAGCGCTAATAAAGAATTTCGCTGGATCTTATTCGACGCCTTGCCGCACGCGGCTACTACGTGCCCAGAGACTATTC
>JANTGH010000190.1 GCA_024763055.1 Desulfobulbaceae bacterium | reverse complement strand
GACTTTTCGCCGGCTGATCTGGTACTATTGATGGCTGATATTCCCTGGGGAACGAGGGAAGTGTTACAGACAACCCTGACCCGTATTCAGGCTGCAGATTTTTCTTATAGCCTGCTGCCGACCCTTCATGATATTGATCGACCGGAAGACCTTGAATATTTCCATCATCACGCCCGTTCTTAACGAAGAACTGCTGGTCACCTCTTTTTTAGGCGACCTGTCGACGGCACACAACTGCGAACATATTTTTGTCGACGGCGGCAGCACGGATACAACCCGGCAACTGATTCGTCAATATCCGGTCACACTCCTTTCCGCAGCGCCCGGCAGGGGAGGCCAGCAAAACGCGGGCGCGGAAGAAGCCAAACACGACACCCTGCTCTTTCTCCATTGCGACACCAGGCTTCCCGAAAATTTCCAGCATCATATCCAACAAACCCTTGCGCAACCGGGCACGGTTGCAGGCGCCTTCTCGCTGACCATTGACCATTCACGAATGGCCTACCGTCTAATCGAACAAGCGGTCAACCTGCGCAGTCGGTGGCTGTCGCTGCCCTATGGGGATCAGGCGCTGTTTATGCGCAAAAAAATTTTTCTACAGGCCGGGGGGTTCCCCGACCAGCCCATCCTTGAAGAGATTCCGCTTCTTCGCCGCCTGCGCCGACTTGGCCGCATTGGCCTTGTCCCTGCCTCAGTGACGACATCAGCAAGGCGATGGCAGCAATTAGGCATCTTCCGAACCACCCTGATCAACCAGCTGATGCTTATCGGCATGCTGGCCAATATATCACCCCGCCGGCTGGCCAAACTCTATTTATGGGGAACCCGCTCCGGCTGAATCGCTTTTTTGCCTGTCTTCTTTTTCGTTAAGGTTCCATCCTTGATCGCCGGTTCCCTCGGGACAAAATATTTTCGCAGCTGCGGATCCTGGATAATCTGATGCAGTATATCCGCGCCTATGGCAAGATACGGCGCGCTGATCGATTTTTTAAGCAGATCATTTGACGCCGACAGGCTCGATGCCAGGACCATGTATAAAAAAGATGTCAGGACAACCCCTTTAACAACTCCAAGCAGGACTCCGAGAAGTCGGTCAAACCAACCAAGCAGAGAAATTTCCATCACTCGATGCAGGACTTTTCCCCCAAGAATGAACAACAGGGCGCTCAAGCAGAATAAAAGCGCAAAGCTGACGAAAAAAACAAGCTTTGGGTTCTGGATAAAGTCATCCACATACGGCATCAACCGGCTGCAGTACCGCCCGGCAAGCCAGTAGCTGCCCACCAGGGCAAGAAAAGCGGCTAACTGCCGCATAAAACCTATCCAGCCGCCACGGACAATAAACAAGATAAAAACCAAGGCGACGATGACATCAAAAGATGTAAAATCAGCAAGAGAAATCATAATAATCTTTACACCGGTATAGGACAAAAGTACATTTTGCCTTCATGAGGCACAGGGAAACGGCTCTGATTATACCGCCTCCCTGAGATAAGACAAGAACTTGTCGGTACAAAGAAAGATGGAAGACTTTTTTTTCAACACCTCCATTCAGGAAGGAGACCTGACCCTGCGCTGCCACAGGAAAACAGGACTCTGTCTTGTTCTTGTTGAAGTAGCGCAGGTGGCATCCCTACTGGCTGACAATAAGGACCGCCTTTTCTCCCTGTTCAGTGAGGAAGAACAAGAGTACTGCAAAAAATTCCGATTTCCCAAACGTCTGCATGAGTGGCTCAGCGGCCGCATTGCCGTCAAGTATTGCCTGCTGCGGGATAACAAACGGATTGCCCTGCGCCCTAACCCCCGGGACTTTTCCATCCTGCCCGATTCCCATGGTCGACCGATTTGTTTTCCTCTGTCGGGAGAGAAATCCACCAACATTTCTCTTTCCCACAGCCATGGTTACGCGGTGGCCATGGCAGCGGACCGACCCTGTGGCGTTGATATCCAGCATATAGGCGCACAAATCCTGAAAGTACGGGATCGTGTTGCAACCACGGATGAAATCGCACTGGCAAATCGGCATATACCCGGAAACCTGGAAGCCGCCCTGACCCTGCTCTGGAGTACCAAAGAGGCGGTGAAAAAACATCGACTCCCGAAGTATCCGGGACTCTTTGAAGCCATTTTCGTACAGCGAATTATCCCTGAAAAAAACCAGCCCTGGACTTTAGAATGCCGACTCCCGGCAGACAACGAAAAACAAAGCGTACAGGCTGTTCATCTGGATCAGTACATGCTGGCCTGGTGCAAAGGATAAATCATGCCTGAACTCCCGGAAGTTGAGGTAACCCGTCGCGGACTGCTGCCGCTCCTGCCGGGCCGAACCGTAACAAAAATATCCTGGAGCAACAAACGGCTGCGCACCCCGATTCCGCGAAAACTTCTGCGGGATTCCATAGTGGGTGAGCGCGTGCATACCATTGACCGGCGGGCAAAATACCTGCTCGTCAGAATGGAGCGAGGCAGCGTTCTCGTCCTGCACCTCGGCATGACCGGCAAAATCGGTCTTTTCCCGGCACAAAGCCCGAAGGCAAGGCACGACCACCTGCGGCTGCTGCTTGATAATGGGCTGGAAATGCGTTTCAACGACAGCCGGAGATTCGGCTCCATCCTGGTCTGGCCGACAGGCCCTGCGGCCGAACTTGAAAAACAATTCAACACGGGCAAAGGTATTGAACCCTTCAGTAACCAGTTTACAGGCCGTGCCCTGCAACAGCTTGCGGCAAAACGGCGGCAACCGGTTAAAACGTTTCTTATGGACAGCCGCCTGATTGCAGGTATCGGGAATATCTATGCCAATGAGACCCTCTTTGCCGCCGGCATCTTCCCGGCAACACCGGTTAGCGAAATCACCCCTCTCCAATGGCAGAGTATTGTCTCCCATTGCCGGGAAATACTGACCCGGGCCATTGCGGCCGGCGGCAGCACCATTTCAGACTTTATAGGCAGCAGTGGTTCGCCCGGATATTTTCAACTGCAACTCCGCGTTTATGATCAAGTACATTCTCCCTGCGCTCAATGTGGAACAATCATAGAAAAAATAAAAATCGGCGGCAGGGCGACATTCTTCTGTCCGCACTGTCAACAGCCGTAAAAAGGTGTGACAACCTGGACGGGTACTGTCTCCCCGGTAGATAAAGTCCGTTTTTTCCCACGGAGATGAAGAACAGCGCTCACCGCATCGAGGCGACCGGCAAGTCGGACGCAGAGGGAGGCATCCTCAAAAACAATCACTCCTCCTTTCAGGTTGAGATGGGCGCTTTTTCCGCTCGAGACCGGTTCGAGCAGCCGTGCTTTATAAAGAGGGGAAATCGGGCGGCGCTTCCCCTGTAACCTGTACAGAGACGGGGCGACAAGCTCATGAAACAGCAGACGAACCGCAGGCGGCGGCCCGGGCAGACCCAAGCAAGGTACACCGGCTAAAAAACCGAACATGGTGGATTTACCGGGACGAACCTGCAGGCTGTTATACAAAAGCTTGCCACCAAGGCGGGCAAAGACCTGTTCAAGAAGATCAAATTTGCCCGGCCCCATGCCGCCGGTGGTTATGATCACATCCGGCTTAAGGGCCAACAGCTCTTCAAGGTTTGCCGTAATGGCCCTGGTCGTGTCGGATGCCGTATATAGCCCAAGACACTTTCCGCCTGCTTCTTCAACAAGTCCCCGCAGGAGCACACCGTTTCCTGAAATTTTCTGACCTGGCTGCATTTCCCGGCCGGGAGCCACCAGCTCACTGCCGGTGCAGAGAATCGCGATTCCGGGTTGCCGATGGACCTGCAGGGATGTCCGTCCATTTTCAGCAAGCATCAGCAGATGATCGGGCGTTACCCGAATGCCTGCTCCGGCGATGACCCTGCCGACAGACAGATCCTGACCCCGATGACGAATAAACCGATCCGGCGACTGCAGGGCCCGGGCAGGAATCATCACCCTGTTCCCCTGTTCCCGGCAGATTTCAAAGGGCACCACCCGGCTGCATCCGGACGGAATTCGCGCTCCGGTCATGATACGAACAGCCTGGCCGGGAGAAAGGGTCACAGAAGACAGAGAACCGGCGGCTATTTCAGCAATGAGATCAAATGAAACCTCTGTTTTTTTCAGTGGCCGGGGGGCAACCAGGCCATAACCATCACGGGTCGACTGATCATAGGAGGGTTTGGGAAGAATACTTTTCTGCGAAGAAATCGGAAAACGACCAAGAGCCCGGTCAAGGGGAACCGTTTCCGATTGCAGCGGCGCAAGACTTTGAACAATAAGCCGCCTGGCTTCGGCAAGCGGCAGAGAAGCTCTGAAAGAAGAAAGGGTGTGATGAAAAATAAGCGCCACCCCTGGCTACATAATGGTAACCCGGTTTACGAAACGGTAAGATCCTCACGAACCTGTTTACGGGGACCGCCATGACCGGCCGTGGACCAGTCGCGAATCGGTGCCGGTTTCGCCATTTCCTGCTGTCGGTCCAGCCGTCCCATGCGGTCATATATCATCTGCCAGACACATTCAACATCCGGATCAATTTCACAACGACCATCAACGGAACCGCCGCAGGGACCGTTCATCAGGCTTTTCGCGCACCGGGCCACCGGGCAAAGCCCGCCGGTCAGATGGAGAACACAATCCCCACACCCGGCGCACTGTTCACTCCATATACCCTGTTCAGCAGATCCGCCGAAAAAGGTGGTATTGAGGGCAGGGAAAACATTATCAGAGGGACGAAGGTTGGCGATGAAATTGACCCCGACCCCGCAGGCAGTGGAGACAATGGCATCGTATTGCCCCTGCCACTGGTCAATGGCATCTACATATTCCCGGTCGCACTGCCGTACAAGCGAGCCTTCAATCACCTCGCAGCTCCGGCCGTTTTTCTTCATGCCAAGACGAATCAAAGAAGCAAGAATTTCAGCTTCGCGTTCGCCACCGGCAGAACAGACGGTTACGCACCCCCTGCAGGCAAGAACAAGGATCTTTGTACAATCTTTGACCATATCCAATATTTCAGCAAGCGGCTTTCGCTCCGCAACTATCATTGATTCACCTCGTCAAAAACATACTTTATTACCACTCAAACTCGGGTTAGGTGCAATCAGGGATACCATCGCTCTACCTGTCAAGTTTATTAACCTGAAATCAGACATAAGCATTGTGGCATAACGATCTATCATCTTGACTTTAGCGATGCTATCCCTTGTCACTGGGCAATGGCGGTAATGAAAAAAAATATATCTCAGTGCGCCCAAGGGCTTGTTCTAAAACGGACTTGGCCCTATCTTTTCAATATCCTGATTCATCTCTTTGCCGGCATCAACAAATTCCGGATGCAGCCCGCGATCCAGATGATACATCCGCACCCTTTCCGGTTCCACATCAAGTTCCTGCAACATTTCACACACCGCAGTCACTCTCTTTGCAGCTCGCTGACTCCCTTTAACATTATGGCAGGAATCAACCGGACAACCGACCACATAAACCGCGTCGGCCCCGTCTTCAAAGGCCTTGAGCATGGTCGAAATTTCAAGTTTCCCGGTGCAGGGAACGCGGGTCAAACGAATGTTTTCAGGAAAACCAAGTTCCCGCAACTCTTTCCCCTCATTGGCGCAGCCCTGCTGGGAGGTATAATGACAACTGAACAATCGAATATCCGGCGTAAAACTCATCGGGCGCACTCCCTAAAAAAATTAAATACTGCAGGCGGATATCAACCGCTCATCTTCTGATTCATGCAACAAAATCGCCTGGGCCGGACACTCTGCCACACAGATTCCACAGGCCCGGCAAGTCTCTACATCAATATAAGCAAAGCCGCCGGAATCAATCTTGGGAATGTCCCAGGGGCATACCCGAACACAGGTCAGACAGGAAACACAAAGATCTCGCTGTACCTCGGCGGCCTTTCCCTTTTCAACCAATTGCTTCGGCGTCACATACCCTTTTTTCAGGGCCAGCTTAGCGAGCGCGCCCATGATATCGGCAAAACTGACGTCCTGAGGACAGACAAAAACACAACTTCGGCAACCGGAACAATACCAAAGCAGGTCGGAATTAAGCAGGCGCTCTTCCATACCCATACGGACCATATGAATAATCTTACGCGGATCAAATTCCGGAATAGCCTGGCTGACCGGACAGGCACCGCTGCAGGCACCGCAGGAAAAACAGGAATTTATATGGGCTCCACCCGGCTGAGCCGTGACTTCGGCGCTGAATCCGGGATTTGTGTCCATTACTTTTTTTGACATGTGCACACCAGAACGTTTTATCTTCCTATTAACCCCCTGAAACACGGGAACTCTTTAGAAAAAAGAAGAAAGGAAATTCGGAAAGCAGGGCACTCGCTCCCTCTGCATTAGTCAGTAAGATTACTGTATTCTTACGCTTTTGTCAAGATTTGGAGGAAAAACTACGAGGAACAAACAGGAAAAACTAAGGGACTGTAAGGAAATAAGTGTAACAATTTTGCGCAGAAATTTTGTTCATTTTCAAGGCGCGTAATGAGTTGCATAGTCTCTTCTATTCAGCTC
>JANTGH010000189.1 GCA_024763055.1 Desulfobulbaceae bacterium | reverse complement strand
TAGCGTCCTGTGGCGGGTCTTAACTATACATATAGTATGTTGAGAATCGCCACAGGACACACGACGCAGTAGATCGAAGTTTTTACGACGCCATCAACCTTAAGTTGTGTCGGCTCGGAAAAATTGTACGATGAAGTTACAGGCGGGTTACTCTACAAGTTGCCATCCCCGGTGTCAATCCGTCCTTCATCCGGGAGGGTATGCTCACATCTCATCGGGATGAACTTTTTATGATCTTGGTGTATATTTAACTGTCTCTGCAAAAGTGCATCTCTGTATGCACCGTTGCGCCTTTTAAAACTTAAAACAACACGGTAACCATGCAAAAAGGAACAAGAAGATCGCCAGACTCTCTTGTCCTGTTTATACTGCTTGCCTGCCTGATCATTTCGCCGGTCCACACTTCTACGGCAGCAACGTTTACAGTCAACTCAGGCTTTGATGTTAACGACCTGGAACCCGGTAACGGCCTCTGCGTCGCCTATATCGTGGTCATTATCCCCGCCGTACTGGCCTTTTGCACGCTTCGCGGCGCCATAGAAGAAGCCAACGATTTGCCAGGGGACGATGTTATCCTTCTTGGCTCAGGCACCTATCGACTCAGCATAGCCGGCAGGAATGAAGATCAGTCTGCCACAGGAGACCTTGATATTACCAATTCCCTGCAAATCATCGGAGCAGGAGCAGACAAGACCTTTATTGACGCCGACGGAATCGACAGGGTACTTGATATTGTCGGTCAGGGGACGACTGTTTCTCTATCCGGGCTTACAATCCGGGGAGGAGCACTTCCTACCGGTCAACCTTCTCCACTGGGTGGAGGTATCCGCAACCGGGGAAACCTGACCCTGGATCATGTCACTGTCACGGGCAACAGTCTCCCGACCATGCTCGATGAGACTAAGGGCGGCGGAATATATACCGATAGTCCATGCTGGATAACCGATTCAACAATCTCGGACAACCAGGCCGCAAGCGGCGCCGGCATCTTTAACGATACGCGCGGCTGCCTGCATATTTCCGCAAGCAGCCTGATCAATAATTATGGCGGGGACAGCGGGGGGATCAGCAACAAAGGCACGGCATTTCTTCTCAATGCAACACTTTTTGCCAATACGGCCACAGAAACCAGTGGCCCACCCGGTAGCGCCATCCTGAATTCAGGCTGCATGCAGCTCATCCACTGCACCGTAGCCGGAAACGCAACAGCACCAGGCAGTGGCGCCATAAGCACTTCGGGCAATCTTTATCTCCTTAATTCCCTGATAGCCAATAACCCCGGCGGCGACTGTTCACCACCGGCAAGTATCATCACCAAGGGCGGCAACCTGGACAGTGACGGCTCGTGCGGTCTTTCCGGGCAAATGCACGACCTGATCGGCGTTGATCCACGACTTGGCCCTCTGCGATACAATGGCGGCCCGACTCAAACCCTGGCTCCATTACCGGACAGCCCGGCAATTGATGGGGGACTATTCCTGGCAAGTATTACGGCTGACCAGCGAAGTATGCCCAGGCCCATGAGAAAAGCCTATGATATTGGAGCAATTGAAATGTATAATTTTTCTCTTGCCCCCTGCATCATGCCTCTTCTTTTGCATTGAACCCGCTAAAAACTATACTCTTTTAGCCTCCATCCATCAAAAACAAAAATGGCTATTAACGAAACTCCGCAGATAGTTTTCCGGACTCCCGCCGCGGGAGTGACGCCGGATTAATTATATTCATTCCCGCGAAAGCGGAAATCCAGTCTCTACCGGGCCTTAAAAAAAAACATTTTTTTGCTGAGTTTCATTAAGAATCACGAGAAAACAAATCAAAAAAAGCAGGCATGGCCCGGAGTAAAATAATTCCATCATGAAAAATCCAGACCGAAAAACAGTATCACAGCTTGAAGAATTGCCTAATATAGGAAAAGCCATGGCCGGTGATCTGCACTTGATCGGTATTCAGCATCCAAAAGACCTTGTAGATAAAAACGCATGCCAACCCTACGATGACCTTTGCAGCATAACCGGTGAAAAGCATGACCCTTGCGTGATTGATGTTTTTCTGTCCGTCATTAATTTTATGGCGGGCGGTAAGGCCAGACCCTGGTGGGAATTTACGACCAAAAGAAAAAAACGAAAGCTATCAGAGAATGGGCGTTAAAGGTTTTTCTCGACTATTCAGCGGGAAAGCCTTCTGAAAAAGCGATTGAAAATCAATGATAGTGCGTTGCGTTCTTTAATAGTCCAAAAAATCGCTTATGACATAATGTAATCACAGACATCGTTTTAACGGAGTGTCTTCTGTAAAAATAAGAAACGGGTTTGGCTTTCTTCTTGACAGCAAAATGCATGCTGCAGTATTACATGGTGCACTTCATCCTTATGCCGGAGTGGTGAAACTGGTAGACGCACTGGACTCAAAATCCAGCGATCTTATGATCATGTCGGTTCGACTCCGACCTCCGGCACCATTTTTTACATACAAATCCAACAGGTTGAAAGGCCCATTGGATTTTTTGTTTTCTGTCGTTTTTATCTGTTTTTCCTTCTTCACTGTTCCAAGAGTGTCCCATAAATATTCAGAGTGTTTCAAAGTGATTTATGTGTTCCACCTTGGATTGTCTGTCCCATGTTTGTCCCATGCGTGGGCAGGGGTAAGGATAGCTATTTTTTCTCTTGAGAAGGAACATATTTTGCTGCAGGTGCACGTCTCAAGAGAGATAGTTAATGATGGTATCGCCTCTGAATTGGCCAAGAACTTACAAGTCATTTCTTCGCTGCATGGTAAAGAAATTTTTCCAAATCAACCTGCCATCTTTATTTTTCTTCGTTTACCCTCTCCCCTGCCACCAGCCAGCCGATCTGCCAGTCGATGAGCACGCAAGTGACTATAGCGGGTAAGCATGGCTAAAGTCTTATGTCCGTATATAGTTTTTATTTCCATGGCATCAAGATTTGTATTTTCAAACATCCGGCTTATTGCCTCATGACATTTAACCATACCCCATGGTGAAACCCGTTCTTATTCAGAACAAGCTCATCTAATCGGTAATCCCAGGGCTGTCAGGGCTGTGGGCGGAACAAATGGTCTGAACCCCATTGCCATTGTCGTTCCCTGTCATCGGGTGATAGGAAAATCCGGTCAATTGACAGGCTATGCAGGCGGCCTTGATAAAAAAAGATTTCTTCTGGATCTGGAAAGCAGAAACAATACAAAGATGGAACTTGCTGAGAGTTGAATTTAAAAGTCCTACCGGCAGCTCCTGCCGGGCATGATGCATTAGCCAGGCACATTTGCTAATATTTGATCCAACACAGCCCGGACGCTTTTCTTGTCCGGGTTTGTTTTAGCCAGCACCTGAAGTCCCCAGATGTTAACCATCAGATATTTGGCTAACGCTTCAGGATCCTGATCCGGTGAGAGCTCGCCGGCATCACGTGCCGACATCAGAGTGGCAAGAAGATGCGATTCAATGGCTTTCATGTATTTATTGACTTCTTGATTGATCGCATCTTTTCCGGAAGAAAATTCCAGGACGGTATTGACTAAGAAGCAGCCACGCTGCTCTTCCCTGCTCAGTATTATCTCGCCAATTGTCTCGATAAATTTTCTGACACCCTGCAATGGAGTATCGGCCTTCTCGAGGCATGATTGAAGCCTTTTTACACTCTGCCGGCCATAGTACTCAAGTGTTGCCACAAAAAGGCCATCTTTAGAGCTGAACGCTGCATAAATGCTGCCCGGTTGCAAATGGGTGGCATGCACCAGGCGGGATATGCTGCATTTGCAATACCCATCCTGCCAAAAAATATTCAGTGCCTTCTGCAAAACTTCTTCACGATCAAATTCTACTGCTCTTGCCATGATAGTTCGTATTTATTAATGAGTTATCAATTATTGAATAATCGCTCAAATTAGTATTGAATAAATATTCACGAATATGTATAGTTGAACAAACATTCAACTATAGGAGAATCTTAGCATGAAAAGACTTAAAGAACAAATTGCGCAATTTAACGAAGAAAAGGCCAGGCAGATACCAAAAGATATTTTGGATACAATGAATACCGTTACCTTGGGCCTTAAGGCTATAAATCTGGAAGAGAACAGTTTGAAAACAGGAGACAAGGTACCGGAGTTCAATCTTCCAAACCACAACGGAATAAATTGATCAATCTCGGATTATTTAAACCAATCAACAATTGTGTTGAGTTTCTATCGAGGGGGGGGGTGATGACCTTATTGCAACCTGGAGCTGTATACTCTGCAAAAATCCCTGCCGGAAATTGAACAGGCAGGGGCCAAACTGGTTGCCGTATCACCTGAAATGCCGGATCATTCACTTTCAACACGAGAAAAAAACGAGCTCGCCTTTGATGTCCTGTATGACAAGGGATACAAAGTGGCGGAGTTGTTTGGCCTGGTGTTTGAATTACCGGAGGTGTTGCGCCCGATTTACGCTAATCTGGGCATTGATATTCCAGAATATAATGGAGACAGTACGTTTAAGCTTCCAATGCCGGCAACGTATATCATTAATAAGAAAGGAGAAATACTGTATCATTTTGTTGACGCTGATTACACAAAGCGCTCAGAACCCGCAGAAATTGTAGAAAGATTAAGACAGGGTTGATGCAGACCGAAACGATGAGCATAACATCTAAGCGTTAGAGGAGAATTACCATGGACAAACTTTTTTCACCGTTTCACCTGAAACATTTTACCTTGAAAAACCGTATAGGGGTGGCGCCAATGACAAGAATGTCCGCGTCGGAAGACAGCATACCGAGGCAGGATGTGCTGGATTTTCTGGTACGGCGGGCGAGAAATGGTGCGGGCATGGTTTATACAGAGGCAATTGTAACAGATTATGAAAGTGCCCAGGGATACTCCGGTCAGGCACGGATGTTAACCCAGCGCCAGATAGATGCCTGGAAGCCTGTTGTCCGGGAAATTCAGAAAACAGGTTCCATCGCAATCATGCAGATGTTTCATTGTGGACGCATGGCCTGGCCTGAAGTGAATCCGGCACACCGTACCATAGCTCCCAGCCCCATCACGCCGAAGCAGGATAACCCTTTAACTAAATCACCCTATCCCATCCCTGATACTATGAGCCGGTTTGATATCGAACATGTTATCACCGGATTTGTGGAAACGGCCAGGGGAGCGATTGAGGCTGGTTTTGATGGAGTTGAAATTCACGGCGCACATGGTTATCTCATCAGTCAATTCTTATCATCCTATTCCAACAAACGCAGCGATGATTATGGTGGATCAGTGAAAAACCGCTTCCGATTTGCCCATGAAGTGATTCAGGCCGTAAACAAGCTGATTCCCGATGACCGTCTCCTGATAACCAGAATTTCCAACTGGGGTGTTGCGGATATGGAGGTCTCACTTTTTGATACAAAAGAGGAATACCAGGAGATCATCAAGCTCTTATCAGATGAACCCATTGATGCCATTTCCGTGTCTACCTATGAATTCCAGCAGACGGCTTTTGGCACCGGCAAAAACATGGCACAGCTTGCGCGGGAAGTCACAGAGCTGCCTCTCATACTATGTGGAGGCATATATGATCGAGCAAGTGCCGAGAAGGCGTTGCAGGATGCAGACATTATACTCGCCGGGAAATCAGCTCTTTTGAATCCTCACTGGGTGGAAGATGTGCGGACAAATAAAACGCTTAAACGATACAAATCGGAAGAGGCTGATATCGCTTACACGTCGGAAGCTCTGCCTTAACAGGATGCACTAAAGGTGCTTTGAAAAATAAGATATTTTTGTTCGAGGACAAGGAACTGTTAAAAAAAAGCGCAGCATATTAGCCATAGGTGAGCATTTTTCTTTTCACTGTAACGCAGTGATCGGGCAAAATAACAGTTATTCAAGGTAGCCTGAAAAATTTCCTCTCCAGATCTTGCTGTTGTCCGGTATACAGCCACCGGACAGCGGTCGGATCCCGCACTATTTTCTACGTCCCTTACCCGCAAGATAAGTATTGCGGCAACCTTTAACAGACCAGTGGTCGAAATAAAAAACAACAAGATATCCTGTACTTCCCCCCTGTTGCTTCTCCCTGTAATGCACGCCTGACGTGAGCCGGCGGTACTAAGGATCAGGGCAACCGTCACCATTCGCCCATTGCGATAAGGCTCAGTCCTTCGCCTCCATCGGCTGGATCCGCGACCTGTCAAGCAGCAATTATAGAATTTCTCCGTCATGCTCCCCATTTAACGTGTGCCGTGACCGGTACGCAACCTCTCCGTTAAGACGCCTGCCGGAAAGGGCCTTGGAATTTGAGGATTGACAAATACGCTAAAATACGATTAATTATTGAGTTTGTATAGGGGTGGTACGATCACTAAATATGTTGGCAGCCTGGGAGGTTACCAGGATCACCGGGATTACTTTTCATAAGCTGTCGTACCTAAATCCTGCAGTTGTTCGTGCACCGAGAACGTTGAGACGGGTGCAGATACAAGGAGGCAAGGGAATTTCGGCACAGATGTACTGTTGGTACA
>JANTGH010000188.1 GCA_024763055.1 Desulfobulbaceae bacterium | reverse complement strand
TGCGCAACAGACAGTCTTGATATCCTCCGGGAAAATTTTGCCGCCTTTGACTGGAAGCAGGCTCTTGGCTATTTCGCCTCAATGCCAGCAAAAACAGAATAAGCTCATAGTATGGAAGCCGGCTTGACGCAGAAAATGTTTGCCTGGAGCCGCCTGATCTTCTGATCCGTCCCGCACTCAGACATGTGGGCTATCTGGATTTCAATCGGGGCGAGGAGATCGTTC
The DNA here is from genome assembly GCA_024763055.1 of Desulfobulbaceae bacterium. GTDB lineage: Bacteria > Desulfobacterota > Desulfobulbia > Desulfobulbales > Desulfobulbaceae > DRLX01. The sequence goes on along the minus strand of JANTGH010000188.1, from coordinate 6,344 downwards.
GCCTGGGATATGAGGCGGCGTTGTGTTGTCTTGAGCAGTGATTTTCAAAATCTGAAGAATAAGGACATTTTTCCAGGTAGAAAAAGATGGGTCGAAAGATATCTCTTTTCATTTGTCTGTTTCTGATAGCAACCGGTGGAATCTCTATCATCTATGCTATGATTGTGTTCCCCGATCCTCCGCCTATATGGGATTGGAATTATGTACAGAAGAAAAAAATTGACGCCATTTCACCACAGCCGGATAGCTTTTCCTTTGCCGTCTTTGGTGACAACAAGAATTCAATTGAGACCTTCAATAAGTTAATCGACAGGGTCAACCGGGACGATGTTCAATTTTCCGTCGAAACCGGTGATTTGATCGATAACATGTTTGATGGCCAATCAGAGTATCAAACCTATGTGGGCCAGATCAAACGGTTGCAACAGCCTCTGTTTGTCATCCCCGGAAACCACGAAACAGAGGGAAGCAGTTGTGCCTATAATCGACTTTTTGGCAGGCTCTACTATTCCTTTACATTCGGAGGTGCCTATTTCATCGCCTTAAACGGCAGCCATGAGGACGGCCCTGGTCCGCAGCAATATGATTGGCTGGTCAAAGAACTGAAAAAATCACAGTCCTATCGGTATCGTTTCGTTTTTATGCATATTCCACTCTATGATCCTGAAGCAGGGCCTTACCGGCCCGGGCATAGTCTCAAGAAGAAAAAAGTCGTAGAACAACTCAATACTCTCTTTGATAAAAACAGGGTGACCATGGTCTTTACCGCCCATGTCCATGGCTACTATGCAGGCGCATGGCACAAAACGCCCTTTACCATGACAGGCGGCGCCGGCGCCGAATTAGGGGGAATTGATCCGGAACACTACTTCTATCATTATATCAAGGTCAATGTGACTCCAGTTGGAGTACGGTATCAGGTGAAGAGGATCAGTACGCCTTTTACCAATATTATTCAGTTGTTTATCCACAATGTATCGGAATTCATGCACTGTTATATAAAAGCCCATTGGGAATATATGCTCTTTTTTCTCGGACTTGTCGGGCTGCTTTTGCTGTTTCGTTCACGACAAAAAGGAATATTTTTCAAATAGTCCATTGCGCAAGTTAACAAAATACAATTTCCTCAGGAAAATCTGATGCAAGGTCGTATCCTTTTTGCCGTTAGTTCACTTGGCCTTGGTCACGCTACCAGGACTCTACCTGTTATTCGCTATTTTCTAAAGAATGGCTGGCGAGTCAGTGTGCTGGCCCATGGCAATGCACTTCGGTTCCTTGAACAGGAACTTGCCGGCAAAGATATAGCATTTATCGAGCGTAAGGATTACCCAAAGTTGGAACGGGGTACCGGCGCAGCTTACTTTTTCTATCTTGTTGTTGATGTGGTACGGACAACATTTCTTATCCGGGGAGAGAGGAAATTTGTTTGCAGATGTCAGAATCAGTACGACATTATACTGTCTGATGGTCGTTACGGTATTTGTTCAGAAATGATTCCCTCCTTTCTGATTTCGCATCAAATTTCTTTTATCATGCCAAAGGGGTTGGGGCTGATGGGCTCGCTTGTAGACCGTGTGAACCTTGCCTACTTCCGGAAATTTGATACAGTTTTTATCCCTGATTTTCCAAATATTAAAGAAAGCCTTTCCGGTCGCCTCTCTCATAACCGAATAGCGGGTCGTCTACATCATCAGTGGGTTGGACTACTTTCATCCTATACAGCACAGGAGGTTTCAGAGGCTGAGAAAATCGATATTCTTTTTATCATCAGCGGCTATTTGCAGGAGCAGAAAGAATCATTTGTTCATGAGCTCATTGAACAGGCCAAAAAAATATCCGGCCATAAGGTCTTTGTTTTGGGAGATGCCGGCAGCAAGGAGGTTATCCGGATGGAGGAGGAAGACATCACCATCTATCCGGTGGCCACCGGCACGCTCCGCAACAGCCTTTTTAACAGGGCAAGACTGATTGTTTCCCGTTCCGGCTATACAACAATTCTGGATCTTGCCGAAATGGATAAGCCGGCCGTCCTTTTTGCTACACCCCGGCAGACCGAGCAGGAATATCTTGCGGATTTTTTGGAAGAAAAAGGCTGGTACGCAACAAGTCAAAAACAGGGTGAATTTAATTTACAGGACCTGGCGAACCGGGCAATCAGAAACAAGCCCTTTACAGCGCCCTGGAAAACCCGACACAGCCTGAAAATCATAGAAGATACCGTGACCTCGTATCTGACCCGGCACCGTTTTTCCATTATTATTCCGGCCCATAACGAAGAGAGCTACCTTGAAGAAAGTCTTGGGCATCTTGCCGGGCAGGAGTATCCAGACGAACTGTATGAGGTCATTGTGGTAGAAAATGGTTCCAGCGATGAGACTCTAAATATCTGCAGCAGGTTTGCGGGACAATATGACAACATTTCCTGTCTGATGAGTGAGCAGGGGGTCTCGCGGGCCAGAAATACCGGATTTGCCGACAGCAATCCCGCCTTCGACTGGGTTATTTTCCTTGACGCCGATACCCTTCTGGAAAAGACATTTTTATCCGAACTGAATCGTTATCTCGGCAAGTATCAGAGCAAGAATTTGACAGTGGGAACGACAGCTATTCGGCCAGCAGACGATATTTCACTTAATGCACGGTTCTGGTTTGCACTGTATGGCATTGGTCACCGGCTGACCAGGACTTCTTTTTCCCTGCAGATTGTCCGGCGGCAGGTTGCTGAAAAAATTCAGTATGATGAACAGTTGAGCTATGCCGAAGATCTTCGCTATCTGAAAGAGGCAAGAGGGCAAGGTGAGTTCTTTTTTCTCAGGACCATGGCGGTATCCAGTTCAACGAGGCGTTTTCGCCGAAACGGATATCTGCTGCAGACCCTGGTCTGGATGTATCAGGCACTGCAGCCTGATTGCATGAAAAAGAAGAGAAGCTATACAGTGATCCGGTAACTTATGGAGCATTTGCTGTTTTTTCTGCAGGAGCATCGGCAACTGGCCTATGGTATCCTTTTGTTTGGCACCTATATTGAAACCGTTTTTCCCTTTTCTCTCTTTGTTTACGGTGAGGTGTTTTTATTAGCAGGTCCGATTTTAGCAGGAATCGGTGTGCTGGATATCCGGCTTGTGACATTATTTTTTTACGTTGGCGGAATAGCCGGCGATACGACGAGCTATTTCATTGGCCGTCGTTATGGGGCCGCCTTTTTTACCTGTTTTCAGCATAAGCACTGGCTGAGAAGGTTATTTTCAGAAAAAAATTATGCAAGAGGACTGCGTTTTTTTCAACGGCATGGCACCTGGTCCATTTTTCTGGCCAGGCTGAGCGGCCCTTTTTCATGGATTACTCCGGCTCTGGCCGGTATTTTCAAGGTACCGTATAAACAATTTGCACTCTACAATATACCTGGTGTCCTGCTTGGGATTGGCGAATATATCATTGTCGGATATTATTTCGCCGACAATTATGAGATGATTCTCCATGGAGCACAAAAATATACGGCAGTTGCGTTGCTCGTTCTGGCTGTGCTTGTGTTTTTGTACTGGTGGCAACGTAACTTTTGGCGAAAAAAATATGAAACAGACTAACGCTTCCTTTTTTGGGCTGTTAAATTGTATTTTTTGAGGTAGCCGCGCAGTTGGTGATAACTGAGACTAAGGGCCTCGGCGGTGCGCTTCTGGTGAAAACGGTTGTCTGCAAGGGTCTTGCGAAGGATTTTTTTTTCCGTGCTCTCGATAAATGCTTTGAAGTCGGTTGGGGAAGAAACAACCTGCTGATCGTCAATGCAGAGTTGCTCCGCTCCGGGGGGTGGGGAGGGTGCTTCCGGTTGATATTTGCCGGACTCCTGCCGGTAGGGTGAGGCAAAGGGGTCAAAGGTGATTTGTTCGATCATGCTTTCCGGATCAGTGTGATACACGGATCGTTCAACAACATTTTTCAGCTCCCGCACATTGCCGGGCCAGGGATAGCCAGTCAGCCTTATCATTGTTTCCGCTGTGAAACCGGGAAAAAACGAACGGCGCAGTTCTTGTGTCATGTTCAGGCCAAAGTGGTTGGCAAGGAGCTGGATGTCCCCGTTTCGCGCTCGCAACGGCGGCAGGGTAATCACATCAAAGGCCAGTCGGTCGAGTAGGTCATGGCGAAATTTTCCCTGCTCGGCAAGTTGGGGCAGATCCTGGTTGGCAGCGCCAATGATGCGAGCCCGGGTATGCAGAGTCTTGCTGCCGCCGATACGCGCGAATTCTCCGTATTCAATAACGCGCAATAACTTTTCCTGGAGCCGTGAGGACATGGAGTTAATTTCATCAAAAAAAAGAGTGCCTTCTCCGACTTGTTCAAAATGCCCTTTATGGAGACGGGAGGCACCGGTGAATGAACCGGGTTCGTGGCCAAAGAGTTCGCTTTCCAGCAATGATTCGGGAAGGGCGGCACAGTTGAGTTTTATGAATGGATGTCCCCATTGTTTCGAGAGATAATGCAATCTCTGGGTGATCAGCTCCTTGCCGGTGCCTCTTTCGCCAACCACCAGCACGGGTCGATTGATATCGGCAAGCAGAGAGACCTGGTCCAGGACATCGTGTATGGCTGTTGATTCTCCGATAAGGGCAGGGATTTGTTCTTCTTTCATTGGTCAATAATGTTATTTTTTAGTTTTTTTGACTACTAATTAGCAATTATAACCATTAATTATTAAGCTGTCAAATGCGAGCATTATGTTAAATCCGTATAAAAACAACATGTTAAACAGATTATAAATTATGGCACGATTCCTGATTTAGAAAGGGCAAAATAAACAGTATACGGAGTAGCCTGATAAAAATTGAACAGGGAGTTTGCCATGAGTATTTTTTCACGTTTTAACGACATTATTCATTCCAACATCAACGCTATGTTGGAGCATGCGGAAAATCCTGAAAAGATCATCCGCTTGGTCATTCAGGAAATGGAAGACACAATGGTTGAGGTACGGACCAATGCAGCAAGAACTATCGCCGACCAGAAAACACTGAACCGGCAGCTTGCACGATTGCATGATGAATCTGCTCAATGGGAGCAAAAAGCGGAGCTTGCCCTGACCAAGGATCGGGAAGATCTGGCCCGTGCCGCCTTGGCGGAAAAATCCTTGCTGCAGACGGCAATTGAGCAATTGGAAAAAGAGGCTGAAGCCATAGAGAATCAGCTTGTTGGGCTCAATAACGATATTGGGCGCCTGCAGGCAAAATTAACCGAGGCAAAGGCGAGAAAGAAATCGCTTGATATGCGTTGGCAGACGACAAACAGCCGCTTGAAGGTCCGTGGACAGCTTGATGATGGCCGGATAGATGATGCCATGGTAAAATTTGAGTATCTTGAGCGGAAAATGGACACCCTTGAAGGCAGAGTTGAGGCCCATGACCTCGGGCGGGACCGACCGCTTGCCGATGAATTTGTCGAACTTGCCGCGCAGGATGCCGTCGAGCAGGAACTTGCCGAACTGAAAAAACGAATACGGGAAAAACAGACCCGGGAATAGACCCCTACAGAGGTAATTAAACCATGTCAACAACAGTTTTCGGCATGATGACGGCCATGGCCATTGTTTTCATGGTCATTGTTCTGCCCATTTGGCTCTTCCTGCATTATTTAACCAGAATGAAAAAAAATCAGGGCCTGAGCAAAGAGGATGAGGCAATCCTTTCCGAATTGTGGCAGACGAGTGTACAGATGAACAAACGTATAGAAACACTGGAAACAATTCTGGACCAAAAACATCCCAACTGGAGAAATAGATCATGACACATCAAGCATACAATCCAAATAGACTCTATCGGGACAGTGAACATCGGTTACTCGGTGGTGTTTGCGCAGGCATAGCAGAGTATTTCGGTATAAACCGCCTGCTCGTTCGAATAGTAACGCTTATCTCACTGTTTCTGTTTACTTTGCCAACGTTTATCGGCTACGGCTTGGCCTTGGTTCTTCTCAAAAAGAAACCGCAGGGTCAAAAAACGGAACAGGAAGAAACCAGATTCTGGCAATCGGTGCACAGGTCATCTAAAGACACCCTGCACAAAGTACACGAGCAGTTCTCTTCCATGGAAAAACGAATGCAGGATATGGAATCCTACCTGACTTCACGTACCTATAAGCTGGATCAGGCATTTGATAAGCTGCGAGATTAACAATCAGGATAAAGAGGTACCGTGTGAATGAACAACAGAGGCGATGGATACCCTTTTTTACGTCCATCGCCTTTATTTTTCGTCATGTTCGTCTCTTGGGATGGAGCGCGCTGCTGATAGCGGCTACGGGTCTGTTCACCTGGTTTGGCTACTTTGAAGCCATACGGTTTGTTGATGGCCTGACCG
>JANTGH010000187.1 GCA_024763055.1 Desulfobulbaceae bacterium | reverse complement strand
GTAGTGCAATACCAAAAATAAGGAGGTAAAAGCCACTTTGAAATAAATGTAATAATTTGTTGAGTTTGTAAACGAGCCTGTGTTTTAATTTTTAAGGATTATATTGTTAGCTCTATCAAATGCTGCTTTCATTCTCGAAGATAGTTTTATTTATTAAATGGTAAAAGCGGTATTAAGTAATAATGAATTTAATAATAACCAATGTATGAGCAATGACCAGAAGGGAGAAAATGTCGAGGCTATGCGTCAGAGCTCAGTAAGCAGAAGATTCCTTGGTACATTTGCAATAACACAGGAAAATTTACATCTAAATGGATAATCAAAAAACACACATCTCCCCACATGGCGGAGAATTGCTTAATCTTGTATTGCCACAGGATGAAGCCGAAAAACTTAAACCAACAGCCGCTAATTATCCATCCGTCACACTATCCCGCAGACAAGTCTGTGATCTGGAATTGTTGATGAACGGTGCTTATAGTCCTCTCACAGGGTTTATGCGCGAGGATGAATATGATTCTGTGGTAGATAATATGCGGCTTCCTGACGGTCTTCTCTGGCCAATGCCGGTGGTATTTGATGTTTCTGAAGAATTCCTGGAAAAACATAAAATTGTTTTGGGTTCCAGGATTGCCTTGCAGGATGGGGAAGGTTTCATGCTTGCGGTATTATCGGTTGAAAGCGTCTGGCAACCAGATAAAGAGCGCGAAGCTGAAAAAATCTATGGAACGACGTCGCCTGACCACCCGGGAGTTTGCTATTTAAAAGAAAAGACGCAAGACTTTTATGTCGGTGGATCCATTCAAGGTATGCAGCTACCCGAATATTATGTGTTCGAGAGTTATCGTAGAACGCCAATGAAACAAAGGGAGCTGTTTTTCAAAAAAGGCTGGCGGAATATCATTGCTTTTCAAACAAGTAAAATTATTCATCGATTGCATAGAGAACTCCTGTTAGATGTGGCTAAAGAACACCAGGCTCATGTGCTTATACATCCTACCATAGGCAGCACTAAACCCGGAGATACGCATTATTATACTCGGGTGCATTGCTATGAAGCCGCGATGAAATATTTCCCTGAGCAAATTGCCATGTTATCCATTATGCCTTTATCCATGCGCATGGCCGGAGCAAGAGAGGCTTTATGGTATGGGATTATTCATCAGAACTATGGGTGCACCCATTTTATCGTGGGTCCCAATCACGCATCAGCGCCACAGGGTGATGAGCTGGAATATTCGTATGAAGCCCAGAAACTGATTGCAGAATATCAGCAAGAACTGGCTATTGAAATGATTCCGGTTGAAGAATATCAATACTCCCCTGACAGCGGGTCTTTCTTGCCTAAATCTAAAGCCAGACAAAAAAATGTAAAAGGATTGAGGTTTTCTGAAAGAAAAATTCGCGAGGACTTGCACAATAATAAACCCATTCCTGACTGGTGTAGTTTTCCTGATGTTCTGGAGGTTTTGAAAAAAGCCTATCCGCCAAGATCAAGGCAAGGATTCACACTTTTTTTTACAGGATTGTCAGGCTCGGGAAAATCAACCATAGCCAAGATAGTTAATGCGCAACTTATTGAGCAGGGCAAGCGCCCTGTTACCTTGCTGGATGGCGATGTGGTTCGGTTAAATCTGTCATCTGAACTGGGATTTTCCAGGGAGCACAGAGACTTAAATATAAAACGAATAGGCTTTGTTGCTAATGAAATTACGAAAAATTACGGTGTGGCAATTTGTGCGCCTATTGCACCCTATGCCAAAAGCCGACGCGAAGTACGGGAACTGATTGAACAACATGGCACTTTTATAGAAATTCATGTATCAACGCCACTTGACGTCTGTGAAGGTAGAGACAGGAAAGGCTTATATGCCAAAGCAAGAAAAGGGTTGATTCCAGAATTCACTGGCATAAGCGATCCGTATGAAATACCTGAAAAACCTGAATTGTCTATTGATACGTCAACAATGACGCCTCTTGAGGCATCTCAGGAAGTTATGTTATACCTTTTTCAGAAAGGCTTTCTGGATTAATGGAGTTGTTTAATAAAAAACCACTCTGATGAGTGGTTTTATGAAAGTAATTATTTTTGCTGACCAAGTACTATTTGGCGTTCTTTGGGGTCTTGCCTGTTTTCGATTTCTTGGCGCTTTTTTTGACTTTTGAGGGCGCAGAAACTTCACCTTTTGTCAAAGACAGATCTGCTTTGATCTTTTTGAAAATGCCTTCGCCAATACCCTTTACATTCTTGATTTCTTCGATATTCTTGAAGGCTTTATGCTGGGCGCGGTAAGCGACAATATCTTTCGCCTTTTTTGCGCCGATGCCGCTCAGATAATAATCAAACGCGGCGGCATTCGCTTTGTTGATGTTCACGGTTTCCGCAAAGGTTGAAAATGATGCGACGGATAAAATGGATGCTAAAAGTAATGATTTGAGTTTCAAGCTCTTTCTCCTTATATAGTTATAATTGATAGGAGGCTGTAGTTTATTACAGGTTTTTAATTAATTCTATTAATTGCGATAAATGGTCATTAATCTTTTGTTTTCTACTGTTCTTCTTGAAATACAAATCCAGTCAGTATCAATGCTGGTAAGTTAAGCTAATATCGTCATTCTGGCGTAGGCTAGAATCCATGAGAGAGGCCATGTGCCGTCGTTTAAATGGATACCGGCCTACGCCGGCATGACGTTTCTCTCTTAACTTACTGGCATTGCAGTCAGTATGTGTATTGTTTTATAAAGTTGTTTGAGGCCCAAACAACATCAAATTGGTTTTGAGTCGGAAGTTTGCTTCGTTATTTGCGCTATTCATCCAGAAATCCTTTCTGAAATAAATACAAAATCACTTCCTGCGATGCTTCCAGAGGCGACATCTTTGATGTATCTATATCAAGCTCTGGGTTTATGGGAGCCTCATAGGGATCGCTGATTCCGGTAAATTCAGGAATTATGCCTTTCCTGGCCTTGGCGTACAGGCCTTTTCTGTCTCTGGCTTCGCAAACTTCGAGTGGCGTTGATACATAAATCTCGATGAATGTGCCATGCTGTTCTATTAACTCGCGCACATCTCGCCTGCTTTTGGCGTAGGGGGCGATAGGAGCGCAAATCGCCACGCCGTAGTTTTTGGTAATTTCGTTTGCAACAAAACCGATGCGGCGTATATTCAGGTCACGGTGTTCCTTTGAGAAGCCCAGTTCTGATGATAAGTTAAGCCTTACTACATCACCATCCAGCAGGGTAACAGGGCGTCCGCCCTGTTCGATTAATTGTGCGTTAACAATTTTAGCCAGGGTTGATTTGCCCGAGCCTGACAATCCGGTAAAAAATAGCGTAAAGCCTTGTTTTGATCTTGGGGGGTAGGCTTTTTTCATGACCTCCAGGACTTCAGGAAAGCTGCACCAGTCAGGAATCGGTTTGTTCTCGTGTAGGTCTTTGCGGATTTTTGTTTCGGAGAAACGCAGTCCTTTTCCGACTCCTTTTTTACCACCATTATTTCCAGAAACGGCTTTGGATATGGGCAAGAATGATTCGCGCTCCGGGAAATACTGGTGTTCCTCTACCGGGATCATTTTGATGTCCAGTTCTTGTTGGTGCTCGGTAATCAGTTTTTGGGCGTCATAGGAACAATCAGCATTTTCCGTTTGTGGCGGAGAGGCATGATTAGGGCCGACGATGAAGTGGGTGCAGCCATAGTTTTGATGAATGATGCCGTACCATAAAGCTTCCCTGGCGCCAGCCATGCGCATTGACAATGGCATGATGGATAGCATTGCAATTTGTTCCGGGAAGTATTTCATGGCGGCTTCGTAGCAATGCACACGTGTATAGTAATGGGTGTCTCCTGGCTTGGTGCTGCCGATGGTGGGATGAATCAATACATGGGCCTGATGCTCTTTGGCTATATTTAATAACAGCTCTCTATGGAGGCGATGGATGACTTTACTGGTTTGAAAGGCGATGACTTGTCGCCAGCCTTTTTTGGCTAACAGCTCTCGTTGCTTTATTGGGGACCGGCGATAGCTTTCAAATACATAATATTCGGGTAGTTGCACGCCCTGTATGGCGCCGCCAATGTAAACAGGGTGTGTTTTTTCCTTTAAGTAGCAAACGCCCGGATGTTCTGATGAATCAGTGCCATAGATTTTATGCGCCTCCCGCTCTTTGTCGGGCGTCCAGATACTTTCGACCGACAATACGGCGAGCATAAATCCTTCACCATCCTGCAGAGCTATTTTTGAAGATGAATTGATATCGTGTTTATTAATGAATGCTTCAGGAACATCAAAGGTGACCGGCATTGGCCAGAGCAATCCGTCTGGCAGGCGCATATTGTCGACCACAGAATCGTATTCATCCTGTCTCATAAATCCTTTCAGCGGACTGTATGCGCCATTCATGAGTAGCTCAAGATCACAGACTTGCCGCTGGGTCAGTGTGACTGACGGGTAGTTGGCCGCCTCCTGCTTCAGTTTTTCTGCTGCATCTTGTGGTAGCACAAGATTACATAGCTCTCCGCCGTAGGGTTCTATTTGGGGTTTTTGAGGAGTCATTTGTTTTATCTTTACTTCCGTGTTTCCGGTGCGCCGAGCCAAGCTCGGTCATTCTAGCAGGTTGAAAGGAACCTGCCCTGTCAATTGCTGATTGAACAGGTAGTTGCGGTCTGTCGTGCGTAGGTAACAATGCACGGGAAGCGAGACCGGTTTTTTTTTTAATCAAATTGTAATAGGAGAAAGCAAAGACACGGAACGTGTCAGACAACGAAATGGTAAGCCGTAATGCGAAAGCGTGAACCGAAATGAGCTTCGTTACACCCGTTATGGATGGTCAACCTGTCGGAGAAGGTGAAACCCGCATGAACCGTGAAGCAATCAGCACAGGCAGCGGTTCAATCCATCGGAGTCAAAGCGGATGGCGTGCCATGAAAGAATGACCGGGAACTCGGGATACCCGTCTGGCTGGAAGTTGTACTTCAAGGAATACAGGGGAAAACATAACCCTGGAACTCCGTCAGCCGGGAGTCGGAGAGGCCAATAGTAGTGATGAAACCCGTGTAATGGGAGTGGAGCGAAGTGGCCTTGCTATTGTCATGTTTTGGAATCAGAAGGAGAAGCCGCTTGGCTGAGAACATCAAGCCCACTACGGAAAAGGAAAGGGTAGAAATACCCGAGGCATTTATGGTTAACCATAAATGCCTGCCAGAGCCTGTCTTCACGCTGAGGAAGAAACTTTACATCAAAGCAAAACAGGAGCCGAAGTTTCGATTTTACGCATTGTATGATCGAATCTACCGGCAAGACGTGCTTGCAGCGGCCTGGGAGCAGGTTGTCATTAACAACGGCAAACCTGGCGTGGACGGGTTAAGTATCGAAATGATACGGTCCAGCCCGGAACGGGAAGCCGCCTTTCTGGAAGAGATTTATCAATCCCTGAAAGAAAAGCGCTACCGCCCGCAAGCGGTACGACGGGTCATGATAGACAAGGCCAACGGAGGGCAACGTCCTCTGGGAATACCGACGCTACGTGACCGTGTTGTACAGACCGCCACGAAACTGATACTGGAGCCAATATTTGAGGCTGATTTTCTGGATACATCCTATGGATTTCGCCCCAAACGCAGTGCCCATCAGGCGCTGGATGAAATAAAAGCCCAACTGCAACAAGGCAGGAACGCCATCTACGATGCCGATTTAAAAGCCTATTTTGACACCATTCCCCATGACAAGCTGATGGCTTGTGTGGAAATGCGTATCAGTGACCGCAGTGTGCTAAAGCTCATCCGCCAATGGCTCAAAGCTCCAATAGAAGAAAGAGGCGGGAAAGGAAAGCCAACCAAACGGCAACGCAAGGGAGAAGGCACACCGCAAGGTGGCGTCATATCACCTCTGCTAGCCAATATCTACCTGCACTGGTTCGACAAACGCTTCCACCAGAAGGGAGGACCTGCCCAATTTGCCAATGCCAGAATCATCCGCTATGCAGATGACTTTGTCATTATGGCACGGTACATTGGAACAGGGGTCACTGACTGGGTAGAAGCCACTGCCGAAGACTGGATGGGACTGACGATAAACCGGGATAAAACCACGATAGTCAATTTATGCGAGCCAAGAGCCGTGCTCCATTTTCTGGGGTACAGCTATCGGTACGACAAAGACCGTCGGGGACGGAACAAGCGTTATCTCAACCTGTTTCCCAGCAAGGGAGCCTGTGCAAGGCGACGCGAGAAAGTTCGACAACTGCTTCAACCTAAAACCTCACACGTGCCGATACCCGAACTGATAGACCAACTCAACCAGCAGCTTTATGGCTGGGCGGGTTACTTCAACAAGGGCTACCCGCGCAAGAGCTTTCGGGACATGAACCGGTTTGTCCAACTGAGGCTGACCAAACACCTGAAACGTCGAAGCCAGCGACCCTATCGTCCACGGAAAGGGGTAACATGGTATCAGCATCTCTATGGTAACCTGGGACTGATCCAATTATAGCTGACTTCCCTGATAGTAATGATGAGAAGGCAATAGGAAAGCCGGATGCGGGAAAACTGCATGTCCGGTTTGACGAGGGGGAGCAAATCAGTGGTGTATTGCTGGTTTGCTTTCTACTCTACTGGC
>JANTGH010000186.1 GCA_024763055.1 Desulfobulbaceae bacterium | reverse complement strand
GTGGTGGTCTAAATATAATTTCAGGTGGAAACGGGGCGGTGAAGCTTAAATTTCACCTTCCCCGGCTCAATTGCTGAAAAGCTATTTCTTATCACCTCTTACCCATCTGCTCAAATCAATGTCTCACCCAATACGTCTGAAAATTCTCTGCCTCCTGCAGGACAAGGAATTATCGGTCAGTGAGATTAAGGCATCTGTGGAAACAACCGGGGCAAACATAACCCAGCACCTTAACATATTACGCAACCAGGGGATTATTGAGTCCCGTAAAGACGCAAACTTTATCTATAACCGCATTAGCGACCAGCGAATTATTACTCTCATGCAGACCATGCAGCAGATTTTCTGCACTGCGGATACAAACAAATCATAACGTACGATCTGGAGCCGACAATGCAGCTTGAGCGCACAATGATACAATTCTCTCTAAACAGGCCCGGCCTGATGACCGGACTGATGGTGCTGATCACGATCCTCCTCGGCACTCTGATAGTTCAGGTCCACATAGATACCGACCCTGAGAACATGCTCTCGGAAGATGAATTTGTCCGGATTTTTCACAACCAGACTAAAAAGGAATTCAACCTCCATGATGTAGTCGTCCTCGGAGTCGTCAACGAAGAGCATGGGCAGGGAGTATTCAACCCGGATTCCTTAAAGAAAATTCATCAGCTCAGCACCTTCGCATCCACGCTCTCTGATCCGGATAAACCTGAACGCAGCGTCATAGCCCGTAACATTATCGCCCCGGATAACGTAGACACCATTGAACAGGCAGGCCTTGGTCAAGTCAAGTTCCAGTGGTTAATGAAAGAACCGCCCGCAACCCTCGAAGAAGCCTTGAAGATCAGGGATCAGGCCCTGGCAAACCCGCTGCTGAACGGCACCATGGTTTCAGAGGACGGCAGGGCCCTTGCCATCTACATCCCCATTACCCAGAAAGATTTTGCCCACCAGGTAAGCAAGAAACTTAAGGAAAAAATCGCTACATTCCCCGCCGGATCCGACCAGTTTTATATTACCGGCCTGCCGGTGGCCGAGGACACTTTCGGTAATGAAATGTTTATCCAGATGGCCATCAGTGCGCCTCTGGCCATGATAATGATCTTCCTTTTGATGTTGGTTTTTTTCAAAAAAATCCAATTGATTGTTTCGCCGATGATTATTGCGGTCTGTACGGTTATCAGCACCATGGGGCTGCTCATCGGAACCGGCAACACCCTGCACATCATGAGCTCCATGATTCCTATTTTTATCATGCCCATTGCGGTGGTAGATTCGATTCATATCCTCTCTGAGTTCTTTGATGAATACCAAAAGATCAAAGATCGACGAAAAACCATAGAACAGGTCATGCAACACCTGTTCAAACCCATGCTCTTCACTTCGCTTACATCCTCAGCAGGTTTTGCCTCGCTGGCACTGACCCCGATTCCACCGGTACAGGCCTTTGGTATCTTTGTCGCCGTTGGCATTATGCTGGCCTGGCTGCTGACCATCCTTTTCATTCCGGCCTATATCATGCTGATGAAGGAAGAGAGTCTGAAAAACTTCGGTACAACCCGACACACCGATGCAGGCTCTGACAATTCATTGATCAATCGCCACCTGCGCTGGATTGGAAAAACTTCAACCACCAGACCATGGTGGATTATCGGGTTCAACCTGGTGGTCATGGGTATTGGAGTTATCGGAATCTTTATGATCCAGGTCAACGACAACCCTGTAAAATGGTTTCACAAGTCCCATGAAATACGAATCGCCGACAAGGTATTGAACCAGCATTTCGGCGGCACCTACGAGGCCTATCTGGTACTCTCCAGTGATGAACCGGAGGCAACTGCCGTTGAAGCAGCCCGATGGCTTGAGGATACGTTGAGCAAAAACCTGAAAAACACCCCGATGATTCGGGAAAAGATACTCTCCCAGCTGGCGGAAGCGGCAACGGAAAACCTGCCGGTTCAACAAATGGCGCAAAAACTCAGCTTGAGCTGGCAGGAGGAGATTGATCTCCTGGATATTGGAGATGACGATGGCTACGACGCCTGGTCGCATGCCCTGGATACCCTTGACCAGGTTCGTAACCAGAAACAGATCTTCAAACGACCGGATCTGCTGAATTATATCATTACCCTCCAGGAATACCTGGCCTCCAGGGGTGATGTAGGCAAAAGCAACTCCATTGCTGACGTGGTGAAAAAAGTCCACCAGGAACTTTTTGAAGGCGATCCCGCTCGTTTTAAGATACCTAAGACATCAAACGCCGTAGCTCAGACCCTGATATCCTATCAGAACAGCCATAAACCCGACGACCTCTGGCATCTCATAACCCCTGATTATACCAGGGCCAACCTGTGGCTGCAGCTCAGAAGCGGCGACAACAAGGACATGGAACGGGTTATCAAAGATGTCGAAAACTACCTCAAAGAGAACCCGGCCCCGGTCAAACTCAATGCCCAGTGGGCCGGATTGACCTATATCAACGTAGCATGGCAGGATAAAATGGTAACTGGAATGCTCAAGTCCTTCCTTTCCAGTTTTATCGTGGTTTTCATCATGATGACCATCCTGTTCCGTTCCGTCATCTGGGGAGCACTGGCTATGCTCCCACTCACCTGTACCATTGTGATTATTTACGGAGTGATCGGATTGATCGGCAAGGATTACGACATGCCGGTGGCTGTACTTTCATCCCTGACTCTCGGGTTGGCCGTGGATTTCGCCATCCATTTTCTCCAGCGCTCCCGAGCAACAATGACACGTCTTGGAGACTGGAACACAACCGTACAGGAAATGTTTGAAGAGCCTGGACGGGCTATTGCCCGTAACACCATTGTTATCTCTATCGGCTTCACTCCCCTGCTGTTTGCACCGCTTATTCCCTATCAAACAGTGGGGGTTTTTCTGGCCGTTATCATGTTCTACTCAGGTCTGGCTACCCTATGGATCCTGCCTGCCCTGTTGACAGTCCTGAGGAGATGGATATTTGTCTCAGCCCAGTGACCCGGTAACAGCACATGCCAAAACGTACAACAATACTCAAGTGATTCATTAAGGATGTATTCATCATGAAACTGAAACGCATTATCCTCTCCACCCTGTTCGTCATTATGATGACGACACCGTTAGTTCACGCAGAAGAGCTCAGCGTAGACGACATTATCAACCGGGCAAATCTGGCCTCCTACTATGCCGGAGATGACGGCCGGGCGGATGTCACCATGACCATCACCGATACCCAGGGACGGGAAAGGAAACGGGAGTTTGTGATCCTGCGCAAAGATAAAGAAAACGGTGGTGAACAGTTATTTTTCGTGTACTTTAAAAAACCAAGTGACGTGCGCAAGATGGTGTTCATAGTACATAAGCATCTTGATAGAGACGATGACCGCTGGCTCTATCTGCCGGCCCTAGACCTGGTCAAGCGGATTGCCGCCTCGGACAAACGTACCTCTTTTGTCGGTTCCAACTACCTGTATGAAGATGTATCCGGGCGCCGGATTGATGCCGACCGCCATGAACTGACCCAGACTACAGATCAGTTTTATGTCTTGAAAAACACCCCCAGGCAACCAGGTGAGGTGGAATTCTCTTCGTATACACTCTGGATAGACAAAGCTACTTTTTTACCGATGAAAACAGTATATCTTGACAAGAACGGTAAGGAATACCGGGTGGTAGAAGCACTGGAAGTACAGACTTTTGACGGCATTCCAACGGTCACAGTCTCCACGGCTACAGATCTGATTGCAGGCACATCCACCCTGGCTGAATTCAAGTCCATCCACTACAACATCGGCCTGAAAGAAGATGTTTTCACAGAACGCTACCTGCGGCGCCCACCCCGCGAGGTACGAAGGTAAGCAACCATGTTGTCCCGGATTTTCCACATCTTCGCATCGATCCTGATTCTGCTGTGCCTGTACCCGGCATCCGGGCTTACCGATGAATCCCTGTCAATGGCAGATCGCATGTACGATGCATATGGCGTTGAGCTTTTCGGCTTTGTCGATACCCGCTGGGGAACCAGATTAGTCGATGATCCCAACGAAAAAGAAATGAGCTTGGGAGAGGGTCGGCTGCAGCTGGAACTGAACCGTTACTTTGACCAGTTCCAGCTCAAATTCAAAGGAGATATCCTTGGGGACGCCGTCCTGGAAAAAGCGGATGTTGATATTCGTGATTTCAGCCTGCTGTTTTCTCCCACAGACTTCATGGACGTAAAACTCGGTCGCATGGTTTCAACCTGGGGTACCGGCGACCTGATTTTTATCAACGACATGTTCCCCAAAGACTGGCAGTCATTTTTTATCGGACGCAATGATGAATACCTCAAACAAGCCTCCAACATTATAAAAGGGAGTTTTTTCCTGGGTGAGTACGCCCTGGACATTGTCTATACGCCCCTCTTTCAGGGCTCAGAATATGTCAGCGGTGAACGGTTATCCTATTATAACCCTCTGGCCGGTGAGATCGTTGGCCGGAACATGATACTGGAGGATACAAAGCCAAACCGATATTTCAGTGATGCAGAGATAGCAGGTCGACTCTCCCGCAGATTTGGCGGAGTGGAGGCTTCCCTGTACGGTTATTCCGGTTTCTGGCAGGAACCGGAGGGCATGGATCCCGCAGATGGCAAGGTTACCTACCCCCGGCTGAATGTCTGGGGCGCATCCGCCCGCATGCCACTGTGGGGGGGGATTTGCAACATAGAAGCCGGCTACTATGATTCCATCCAGGACGATAACGGCAACAACCCTCTGGTTCGCCCTTCCGAATATCGCTTTTTGGCAGGATTTGAGCAGGAACTTGCCCAGGAAATGACAGGAGGAGTTCAATATTATCTTGAAGCCATCAACCATTACGACAACTACGAACAGGCGGTTCCGGAGGGACTCCACATCAGGGATGAATACCGGCATATGCTGACAGCCAGACTAACCAGACTGCTCATGGATCAAAACCTGACCCTGTCGGTATTTATATATTATTCCCCCTCAGATAATGACGGGTACATGCGGCCAAAATTCAGCTATAAAATAACCGACAACTGGCTGTTGGATGGTGGCTTCAATCTCTTCTGGGGAAAAGATGACTACACATTCTGGGGCAGATTTCAGAACAACACCAATGGCTACATGGGAGTACGCTATAGTTTTTAGCGCTTTCAGGGGTAATACCACTGAAAACTCATAGGCCACAACACAATTTCAACAGGTTATAGATTTTTTCATCACTACTATTCAGGAGAAAAACCATGGTTATCAACGATTGGATTCATAGCATTGCCGGATTTTTCATCATGCTCAGCATGGCCCTTGGCGTAGATTGTGGGCCCAACCCCTTCTTTGTCCATAAGTATTTTTTATTTTTCACTCTCTTTGTAGGATTCAACCTCTTTTAGTTCGGCTTTACAAAATTTTGCCCATTGGGCTTCATTTTAAAAGCACTTGGGGTTCCTGAAAGCAGGTAACAACCGATCGACTCTTCAACCTTATATTGTGGGCACTTTGCATAGTGTTTATGGGTAGCACTCGGGCTTGTCCAACAGCAGTGAAACGGCAAACGGTTCAGATTGTGGTTCACCTGCCGGCTCACACAATCTGACCTTATTCGTTCCAAGCACGAAGGTATTTGAACCACCTGACAAAAAACTACTTTTTCTTTAACAGCCTTGGATCAAACGAAAATTTTTCAACTTTTACTGCACTTACATGTTTCATGTCTGGGTGCAACGGGTTTATTAAAGTGTTAACTTCTTTGTCAACAACTGCTGACGGTATATCAAGCAGCAATGATGATTTTGACTTTATCCAATTTGTACCAATATTTGCTAATTGCTCAGGAGCAGGGTAGTCTCGCCAGCTTGATGGCAACATGCTTTCATCTATTGACTCTCTTTGAACATTTTTCTGCATATTAATTTCAACAATACTCAGATTCTCAGGTGCAAGCGCCATGGGGACATGAACTAAAAATTCAAGCACCGCAAGAGACCTGCTGCCTGAAGTGTAAACTACAGGATAGCCGACATGGTTCCACCGGCCACCATAAATTTTAGCTCCACTACCTGTTATGTCTCTGATATGTTCAGATATGCTTATCCGATACAGTTTGATCACGAATAAACACCAAACTCAATACGACCTAATTCTTCAAGAACAAGCTCCATGCCAAAACGTGAACCAAGCATAACAAATGGTGTTTTGCCATAGAAAACCTTGTGTGGAATGTTTAACCATATTGCCAGTTTTTTTTATCTTGAAATACCTCAGTCCCTTTTGCCAGTACTTCAGCGATATGAAGAACCTGCTCCGAAACAGCGGAATTAAAATGCTGCTGAGACGAATACCGTTGCAGAGTTCTCTCTGTCACTGGCAATAAATCAGCGATTTGCTTCCAAGACAAGGAGAGATAACTCGCCAAATGTGACACTGCACTTTTGGTAACCCCTATACTGCCAAGCTCGACTCAATCCATTTTGCTCTCGAGCTTTTTGCCAAGAATCTTTTCCCCACCTAAAATTTTACTCACTTGAGCTAATTGCATAGTTACACCTTGATGTTGACATTTGTCAAAATGATATTGTCAAATGTCTTGCCTGTCAAGCTGTAATTTGAAACATATGGAGTTCGCAACTT
>JANTGH010000185.1 GCA_024763055.1 Desulfobulbaceae bacterium | reverse complement strand
CCTGCAAGCAGGGCCATCCGTTGTACAATATAGGTGACAGCTAGGGTTTGTATGGGGTTAAGCGCCCAGAGTAAAGCGGAAAACAAAGCAATAACATGTTTATTTTTTAAGTTTTTTGCTTTCATCCCTGGAGTGTTCAGGAGAAGCAATATGTTCAGGTAAAGAAGGAATGATGTTAAAAAATGAAGACCTATATTAAAAAGATGATAACCAAACACATTGTCCCTTCCCATAAGCCAGTTAAGCGCAAAACTCAAGCCTGCAACCGGACGGAACAGAATTTCAGGACGGGATGGGTTTGAGAAAAACGTTCGATAGAGGGACGAGGGTGACAGAGTCTCCAGGTGCAGAACGTTGTTTTTGACGATATTAGGGTAATCGTCCAGGTGCCAGTCTGCAAACCATGTGTTGCTGTAGGTCAGAAAAATACAACCCAGAAGGATGAAAAACGACAGGACTCGCTGGTGAGTTTTCTGTGGAGCCTTTACAGGATATTTTCTGGATTGATCGGTTTCCAACTGCTCATCCAAAAGACTTTCATGTGTTGATTGTGGTCGGGCCGATTTGGTCCATCCATGCTGGTGAGCAGGTATTGTCGGCATATTTACCTGGAGCTGAAAGCAATGAACAATTTAAAAAGGATATATAGAGGGTTGATCGTGGTTTGGCAGGCAGATGCCTCTCAATTGCTTGAAGTAATAATTTAATATAATCACAATGGGTTAACCTAAAAAGAACTGATGGTTTGCATGGTTTTTTTTAAAAACAAAAAAAAGGCAGGTGCCGTCTTTTGGCACCTGCCCGGAATAAACATGTCAGGTGTGTGGTGGCCTTATTTTTACAGGGTAATAGAGTAAACATTAGCACCTGACCATTTTGGTGAACCAGCCTGGTAGGTGGCCGGGCAACGACCGGAAACATCGGTGACTGCAATAACATAATTTCCGGTTGCATTGGGTGCGATACCAGCAGCAGTATTACCATTACTCAGAGTAATTGTCTGGGAACCAGGAAAGGCTATGGCATTACCACCACCACTGTTAAAGGTCTGGTTGCCGGGAATGGAAAAATAGTCGGCCAGTGCTCCGGCAATTGCCTGGGTGTCACTTTCAGCTGCAGAGCAGTACGCTTTGTCACGGTAGGTAATATAATTGGGGATGGCAATTGCTGCCAGGATACCGATGATGGCGATAACGATCATCAGCTCGATCAGGGTGAAGCCTTTTTCATTGTGGTTCAGTTTGAATTTTTTCAGTGTCATTTGAATTCCCTCCTTGAGGATATTTGGGGTTGTAAAAAAGAAATATTAACCAATTTGTCTCTCTTTTAGCACCCGGCGTGCCAGTTTTGATATTCTTTCAAAATATTTTTTTGTTTCTTTTGTTTCAATAGGTTATAAGAATATATCGCCTGTTACTTTTCTATTTTAATTATACGGTGTCCTGCGGATGGCTGTTGTGGTGACAATAAACGGTGCGCTGGTGACAAAAAATGTCATCAGTAGATCCTGCGTAGAATTTTCGAATGGATAACGAGGTCTCCTGGTTTTGTTTAAAGGGTTAAAGTTTAATATTATCAGTGCTTTGATTGTTGTTGTTGGCCTTGGCATGGTGATGACGGTTGTTGTCATCGCTGTATTCTGGCAACGTGATATCCTGCGCAAAGAGGTGGCCAAGGCCCAGAGTCAGCTTTCCTTGCTGTCACGGTTTACGACAATCAAAGATTGTTCCCCTGGCGTATCGTTTCGGAATAAAAAAAAGATCGAGTTTGTTATCAAGGAAACCGGTGCATTAGCAGGTCTTTTATATACTAAGGGGAGCAATACTATTGTGCCTGATTCCGTTGATAATGCCCGGCGCTCAAATTTGCAGCGGCTTGTTCAGGCGGCGGTCGCAACCGGTAAAAAACAACACGCGTTATTTGGCTCGGGTTGGGGAGTATTTCTGCCGGGAAATAAATATTTAGGCATTGCCGTTCCGATTAAGCGTCACGACCAGATGGTTGGCGCTGTTGGAGTGGTGGTTCCTCTGGCTCCGGTTTATGCCTCCCTTGCAGGCGTTTACCGGATTATTTTTGTTTATCTGATGGTTAATCTCATTGTATTGACGGTTCTTGGTTTGTTTCGGTTCATGACAATATTGGTGCGTCCGGTTGAAAAATTGATTCGTTTGACCGATTCCTATGAAGAGGAAGAGGGGATTCCTTTTCTATCCTCATTTCAAGGCGGTGACGAGTTCGGTCAGCTTTCCCGTTCTCTCAATAAGATGCTGGAACGTATTGAACGGGACAGGGAAAAAATGCAGTCTACCGTACAATCACTAAAGCGGGTAAATAAAGAGCTTATTGACACCCGGAAAGAAGTGATTCGTGCTGAAAAGCTTGCCTCAGTGGGACGGTTGGCCGCCGGCCTTGCCCATGAGATAGGCAATCCGATCGGGGTGGTCTTTGGGTACCTGGGATTACTCAAGCAACAGAATCTTGATCCCGTGGAAAGAAAGGATTTTGCCGGTCGCTGCGAAAGAGAACTTCAACGGATTAATGGCCTGGTCAGGCAATTGCTCGATTTCTCCCGGGTGAATAGTGTAATCAAGGAACGCTTTTCCCTGCATGAACTGTTGGCCGATATACTAACGATGATGGAATCTCAGCCTTTGATGCGTTCAATAGAAATTCGTACCGATTTTACAGCCCAACAGGATATAATTGAGGCCAATCCCGACCAGATACAGCAGGTTTTTCTCAACTGCTTTTTAAATGGTGTTGATGCCATGGTTGATTGTGGTGACAACGAAAAGGTTCTTACCATTGCAACCAGGGAGTTTGAGAACAAGAGCGATCCCGAAACATATGATAAAGATAAAACAAATAAAATAGAGGTTTGTGTTACGGACACGGGCACAGGAATAGAAGAGGAAAATATCGACAGTGTTTTTGATCCTTTTTTTACAACAAAAGAACCCGGCAAAGGAACCGGACTTGGCCTGTCGGTTGCCTATTCAATTGTCGAGGGATGCGGGGGAACCATGAAAGTGAAAAGCGGCGTCGGGGAGGGGACAACGGTAATTGTTGAATTCCCACTTGCATGAATACTTGATAGGTCATTTTGTCACCCTTGGGTGTTGTTGTCGAAAAGCATGTCGTCATCCCCGACCAAAAGACTTCGGGAATGACGGAATAGGATTCCCGACCGACAGACCACGGGAATGACGGGGCGGGCAGAGCACGGGGATGACGGCCAGTCGACATTCTGCATGTATTTTTCTCGTACCATTGCTCAGCGGTGGAATATAAATGATGGCGCTCCGCGCCTTTTATCCGCCTTGGCCTTGAGCGCTAAGGCTGTAATGGAGTGATGCTTGACTTGTCACGTTTCCTGGGTGTATTATCGTGTGTACGAGGAGGTGTATTATGCGTACCAATGTAGTTCTTGATGATGATTTAGTTAACGAGGCAATGCGTTTAAGTGGTATTAAAACAAAAAAAGACATTATATCAATTGCTTTGCAGGAATTTGTGACTTCAAGGAAACGGAAAAATATCCTTGACTTAGAAGGCCGGATAAAATTTATGGATGATTATGATTACAAGGAGCTTCGGAAGGATATATGATCCTTGTCGATACATCCGTTTTGATTGATTTGTTCAAGGGGAAGAATAATTCCTCTGTGAGTGTTTTCCGCGATGCAATACACCATGGCGTAGAGTTCGGTATTACCTCCGTAATCTATCAGGAGATTCTTCAGGGATCGAGGACACGAAAAGAATACACACTTTTAGATGAATATCTTCGTACCCAGCGTTTTTTTTATCCAAAGCACCAGATTGCCTCCTATGCCGGCGCCGCTGATATTTATTTTTCCTGCCGGAGAGAAGGGATTACCATCCGTTCTACAATTGATTGTCTTATAGCTCAGATTGTGTTGGAACATGAACTTTTTCTTTTGCATAATGATAAAGATTTTACAGCAATGGCCTCGATTATAGACCTGCCGATTTATACAAGATGACAAGTTCACAAGAAGTGGCACGGCAATGGAAGCCGTCAAATCCGTCACCTCTTACGTAGTGGGTCATCTCCGAGTGCTGTTGTCGGGGACGGGGATCCAGACAAAGGCTTTGCCACAATATGCATATTGGATCGGAGTCTCCGCTACGCTCCGCTTACCTCCCGTCCAACAGACCACGGGAATGACGGGATAGGGATTCCCGACCAAAAGACTTCGGGATGGCGGAATTTTTCTCAATCGGTAAAAGGATTCTGCACAATAATACCGGAGTAAAATTGACCGGCGTTCAGGTCTTCTGAATAAATGGTGGCACATGCAGCCTTTTCCGCTGCCGAGATTATGCATGCATCCCAGAAACCAATACAATATGCCGATTTTATTTCTATGGCACGTCGTATAAGTTCGGGGGTTTGGCCTATGACCTGGAAAGTCTCCAGTATAAAGAGTTGGCGTATGACGACATCCTGGCGCTGGCCAAGTTTATTAAGGGCTACATGTGCATATTCCTGCATGACTTGGGTCGAAAGCACTCCGGTATCATTTCGGATAAGTCGGCTGACGAGTTGGATGGCCCGGTTTTGCTTGTTCCTATCCCTCGCGTCGTTTGCGTAGACAAGAATATTCGTATCTATGAAATATTTCATGGTTCTTTTAGGGATCGATCATATATGGCATCTCGGGTAAACTTGAATCCTTTGGGTGATCGACCGGAAAATTGACGAGCTAAACCGGCAAATTCTTCGGCCCGGGATGCTTTTTTCTTTTCCGAACCGAGTGATTGCAGATACATTCTGATAAGATTGTTGAGGCTTGTATTTTGTTGTTTTGCAAAAAGTCTGGCCTGCTCGATGAGTTTTTGATCTGCTGAGAGTGTTATATTCATGTGCTCCTCCTTATGTGCATTATGTGTAAATATAATATGTGCAAATTTTTCTTTTGTCAAGGATGATATGGGTTATACATGACATGAGAGGGACAGCCCAATGCGTCATCTCGGTGTATTGTCCTTTCCCCCCTGAGGTAGTGCGTCATCCCCGGGTGGAGTACATCATTCCCGAGATCTGTAGTCGGGGACGGGGATCCAGGCAAAGGTTTTGCCCCAATATGCATATTGGATCGGAGTCTCGCAAGCTCGCTACCTTCCGCCCAACTGACTGCGGGAATGACGGAATTTGGGGAGACTACGGGAATGAACTGAGTGGGTGGACTGAATGATGATGGAAGAATTGATTTTTCCGTTATACCGCTTAGCGGTGTAATACAAAGACCGGCGCTCCGCGCCTGGAAATACCATGACATAGCGATGCTCTTCTTATTACTCAACAAAATAGTGATGAACTTTTCTTTTGTTAAGGATGATTTAGTTCATGCATGATTCGATACAACAACTCCTTGTCATTGATGATGAGGAAAACATGCGGCACATGCTGTCTGCAATGCTTTCCAGGCAAGGGTATGTTATTGAGACGGTAAGTAACGGCAAAGATGGGTTGGCCCTGCTGCAGGAAAATAAGAATAAAATAAATTTTGATTTTGTCCTTTGTGATATTAAAATGCCGGTCATGGATGGTATGGAGTTCCTGCGCAGGGTCAAGGAGATAGATTATAATACAACGATTATCATGATGTCCGCCTATGGCTCAATGGATAGCGCCATTGAGGCCATGCAGCTTGGCGCCTATGATTATATTTCAAAGCCATTTAAGGCCGAGGAGATTCTGCTGGTCTTGAAAAAGGCGGAGGAGCGGGAACGGTTGCAGCGGGAAAATGCGCAACTGCGGCGGCAGCTATCAGGCATCGGCAAGGATTTCAGCTTTGGTCGTATGATTGGAAAAAGCCGGGAAATGCAGGAAATATTCCGTCTGGCCTCCAAAGTGGCCCCCCATCCAACCACGGTGCTTATCACCGGTGCATCAGGAACCGGCAAAGAGTTGTTAGCCAGGGGGATTCATGATGTAAGTAACCGAGCAGATAAGTCTTTTATAGCAGTCAATTGCGGATCCATTCCGGAAACCCTGCTGGAAAGTGAATTGTTCGGGTATATAAAAGGTGCTTTTACCGGTGCGGATCGCAATAAAACTGGACTCTTTGTAGAAGCAGACGGGGGGACGCTGTTTCTTGATGAGATTGGAGAACTTCCTCTGTCCATGCAGGTCAAACTTCTGAGGGTGATACAGGAACAAGAGATTCAACCACTTGGGTCCACAAAACCACAGTCGGTAAATGTAAGGCTACTGGCCGCCACGGCGAGAGATCTGGTTGAAGAGGTTAAGCAGGGTCGTTTCAGGGAAGATCTTCTCTTTCGGCTTAATGTTATTCACCTGCATATCCCCGCGCTATCCCGGCGTCTTGATGATCTCCCTCTGCTGTGCAGTTATTTTGTAGAAAAATTGAGAAAATCACATAACGTGGATATTCAGGGAATAGCGCCTGCGACCATGACTTTGCTTTTGAAACATTCCTGGCCCGGTAATGTACGGCAGCTTGAAAATGTTATTGAACGGGCGGTAATTTTAGCTGAAAAAAATGTGATTTTGCCGGAAAACCTACCCTCTGAGTTCGGCATTAAGCAGGATTCCCGCCGTCTTGATGATTTTTTTTCCGGTTTTTCCATTAAAAAGGCACAGAAAATTATGGAAAAATCGCTCATCA
>JANTGH010000184.1 GCA_024763055.1 Desulfobulbaceae bacterium | reverse complement strand
ACCATCAACCACACAACGGTTCATCCCAGGGAGATATTGAAAGAGGCCCTGCTGCAAAATGCTGCGGCGGTCATCCTCGCTCATACTCATCCTTCGGGAAATACCCAGCCCAGTGAGCAGGACATCAAACTCACCCATGATCTGAAAAACATCCTCAAAGTTGTGGATGTACGAATCCTTGATCACCTGATTATCGGTGATGATGTGACCTCGTTATCTGATCTGGGAATCTTGTAGGAAAAGAAAGCGTAGAAAAAAATCCCAAAACACGGGGCAGCATTGTCCCTGTACGGGAGAGTCTTGCCCCCATTTTACAACCAAGGAGGCAAGATTATGCAAGTAGAACAACTCCCTTCCGGTATCCCCCATCCTGTTACTGCAGGATACCTTCAACACACCCAAAACGAACCGTTACTCCACGATTTCCAGGGAGAAATCCTAATGGTGATTGAGCCTGACGGAATCAGCGATGTGTTTTGCCGCAATGAGTACAGCGGCCAGGCAATGCTGCGTCATGCGTCCATGTGGTGTGTGAACGTCCGTAAACTCAACGATGCCAAATTCTATGTTGGTGTGATGACCTCCAAAGGAGGCCGTTTTCACAGTATCAGCAGGAACAAGGCCATCGAGCATGTCGGGCAATGGGTGTTCGGGAATATCTGAGAAGGAGAAAGAAATGGATTTTACCCAGTGCAGTAAACAACAAATTCAGGGGCTGGTTCGTGAACGAAATCAGTACAGGCAACTGCTCAAACAATGTCTGCATGCCCTGAACACCATACCCAACCGGAAAATTGCCGGATTGGAGGCAGGAACCACCTATGAGCTGGCATCAGCTATTGGTTCCGCCTTGAAGCAATCCGCAAAATAGTCAACAATCCCCAACCAGGGGGCAAGCCTGCCCCTGACGGGAGTGGTGTCTTGTCCCCGCTTATAAAAAAGAATACAGGAGACAAGACCATGACAGCACCTACCCCCTTAACCAACGACCAGATTATAACGCTTGCCCCTGCAGCCGGTTCTTTTGAACCTATTGACGGGGTTTCAAAACGCTACTCATTTGTGCCGACCCTGACCGCTGTCGATTTACTGCGTGATGCAGGATGGTTTCCCATCCATGCAGAGCAGAGTGCAGTGCGTGTTGCCAGCCGGGAAGGATACCAGCGCCATCTGATCCGTTTTGCCAAAAACGGCCTTTCGTTTGATGGCGAACGGGTTGACCTTGTTTTATTCAACTCCCATGACCGTGGATGCGCTTTCAAATTAATAGCATCTATTTGGAGGCAGATCTGCGGAAATGGCCTGATGGTGGCCTCGGAATTTGCCAACTTCAGCCACAAGCACATCGGTTTCAAACCCGATGATTTTGTTCATTCGGCAGGAGAGATTGCTTCAGCTGCCGGCACCATTGCCGACCGGGTCGACGAGATGAAGGTTATCGAGATGACCCCGGACGAACGAGGAGTGTTTGCCCAGGCTGCTCACAGCCTGGTTTATGACGACCCCGACCAGGCACCGATTCAGCCGCAGCAGTTACTTGAAGAGCGACGATACGATGACAAAGGCCATGATCTATGGACATCCTATAATGTGCTCCAGGAAAACATCGTCCGCGGCGGCCTCAAGGGAACCACCAGGGGCAGTAACGGACGGATGAGAAGAACAACCACCAGACCGGTCAAGGCCCTTGATCGAAACATCAAGCTCAACCAGGCCCTTTGGGTACTGACCGAGAAGATGGCCGAGTTGAAGCAGGCTGATAGCAACATTCCGCCTGTGGCTGCCTGACCACTCCATTACTTTCCATAACCGCAGCCGTCTCCTTCGGGGGACGGCTTTTTTATTGCCCGGTTGTAAACGATTATGCAAAATTGAAATACAACATAACGATTGACAATAATCGTCACATCCCATAGATTAATGATGGGATACGTACTTTTCCGTCAAACAGGAGCATCATGAAGCACGATGATTTTTTTCGCAAACATCCGGTTTTTACGAACGTAGAGCTGGACAGTCATATGGCATCCTTGGGGGATGTCGGCCCCAGGGCCAGAGAATCGCTGTTGAAATATCACAGAAAAGCAGGCCATGTTATCTTGATACGTCGTGGTTTATATGCTGTTGTTCCGCCTGGAGCCACCCCCGTATCCTATCCGGTTGATCCATTTCTGGTAGCCACCAAGCTTACCAAAGATGCTGTCATCTCATACCATACGGCCCTGGAAATCCATGGTAATGCGTATTCCACACGAGAACAAATTACCTATTCTGCAGCACAACCTCTCTCGCCGGTTACTTTTCGTTCCCGCATCTACAGGGGCGTTAAATTTCCAAAGTCACTCCGTGATGACGGCAAAGAAAAAACCGGTGTTGTCACCGTAGATCGTCAAGGTCTGGATATTTCGGTGACCAGCCTGGAACGGACACTTGTAGATGTTCTTGATCGACCAAATCTGTCCGGCAGCTGGGAGGAGATCTGGCGATCACTGGAATCTATTTCATTTTTTGATCTTGATAAAGTTATAGAATATGCGCTCCTGCTGGGTAACGCGACAACAATTGCCAAGGTAGGATTTTTTTTAGATCAGCACCGTGAGTCTCTGATGGTTGAGGAGAAGCATCTTGATTCACTTCGTCAACATCGGCCTAAGAGGCCACACTATCTTGAAAGCTCTAAACGTGAATCCGGTAAACTTGTTGCTGATTGGAACCTGGTGCTTCCTGTTGAACTGATAAAACGGTCATGGGGTGAAGTGCTGTGAGGATATCTCATGAAAAATTACTCACCCAGGCGGAAGCAACCGGTTTTCGTGCAGATGTACTTGAAAAAGTGGCTCATTTGCTGGAACTCCTTAATGGTTTGAGCCGCCACCCATTTTTGAAGGGCAAGCTGGCTCTTAAAGGCGGAACAGCTTTAAATCTGTTTGTTTTTAATGTGCCCCGGCTGTCAGTTGATATTGATTTGAACTATATTGGTGCTGCCGACCGGGAAACCATGCTTGCAGAACGTCCCAAAATAGAGCAGGCAATTCAGGCAGTTTTTGCACGGCAAGGGCTTACAGTAAGACGTATGCCGACAGAGCACGCTGGTGGCAAATGGTCGTTACGTTACCAGAGTGCTGCCGGTCATATGGGTAATTTGGAAGTTGATTTAAACTTCATGTATCGAATTCCTTTGTGGCCGGTTACAAAGGCTGACTCTCATCATGTGGGGACCTGGCAGGCGACAGAGGTATCAGTGGTAGATATTCACGAGTTAGCAGCCGGAAAGTTAGCAGCTTTGATGGCTCGTAGACAGTCAAGGGATCTCTTCGACTGTCATGCAATCCTGCAAATGGAAGATATTGATCAAGCTAAACTCCGCACGGCTTTTATCGTCTACGGGGCCATGAATCGAAAGGACTGGAGAACAAATTCGGTCCAGGATATCAATTTCGATGCCGCCGAATTATCACGACAATTGATTCCAACTCTACGTTCCAATATTTCAACAAGACAGGAAACTACCGGAGAGTATGGTGCTCGTCTTATTCAAGAATGTAGACAGTTTTTATCCGCAGTATTTCCTCTTACAAAAGCCGAGAGAGAATTCTTGGATCTCTTGCTTGACCGGGGCGTTATTGATTCGAGCCTATTAACTTCAGATCCGATTCTGCAACAGAGTATTAACGATCAACCGCTTCTAAAATGGAAAGCAGTCAATATCCGAAAACATAAAGGATTATGATTATAAACAGAATGGCCACCAGTGTTTTAGAAAAAGCAAAGAGAATTAAAGGTTCCCTTGAAATTGATTTGGCGATACCTTACCTGGATTATTAAGAGGTACAATATGAGCGCAATGTATAACCCTCCCCACCCTGGGGAAATCATAAAAGAAGATGTCCTGGAAACTGAAGGCATCAATGTGACTCAGGCTGCCCGGCAACTCGGGATTTCCCGCGTCACCCTGTCCAGGTTGTTAAACGGTAAAACCGGAGTTTCGGTAGACATGGCCCTGCGCCTTTCCCAGTGGCTTGGAACAACTCCCGAGGTCTGGCTGCGCATGCAGGATGCCTGCGATTTATGGCAGGCAAGAAAAACAAAACGTCCTCAAGTAAAGCCCCTGAAAAGTCGTGAGAATACCTGTTCTCCGGCCTGATCCCTTTATGTAATTTCTTGCTGCAGCCGTCTCTTTCGGGGGACGGCTTTTTTTTGTTCATAGTATGTTGTATACTTTTAGTGCTATACATAATTATAAATAAATTTTCCTTGCTTGTATTGACCTGATAGCATATATAAATATTACGATAATGCTATACAGTTTGTCCTGAATTTTTCACGAAAAAAGAATGAAACTCATCATACTTAATCAGAAAGGTGGCGTCGGAAAATCCACGGTTGCCACGAACATGGCCTACGGTCTGGCGCTCTCCGGAAAGAGAACCCTGCTCGTTGACCTTGATCCCCAAGCCCACAGCACAGTTATTTTTTGCCCGGGTCTTCCCAAAACCAATACGATCAGTGAACTCCTTTCAAAAAAATCGTTCAAAATAAGTGATGCAATCCGGGAAGCCAAGATTGGTGACAATGCAGAACCGGTGAAAAATCTTTCGATCATCCCGGCCAATATTCACCTCGCCATTACCGCCGAACAGATCACCACCAAAATTCACCGGGAAAAGCTGCTCCATAATCACCTTAAGAAAATCGAGAATAATTTTGACTTCATCATTGTAGACTGCCCTCCTTCCGTGAATGTGCTCACAGTCAACGCAATTTACACCTCAGACCTGATCATCATCCCGACAATCTACGGACGGTATTCACTTGATGGCATTGCCGATCTCTTCCAGTCCATTGAAGATGTCAAAGAAACCAGCGATTTTAAGTATATGATTTTGAGAAATAACCGTGATTCCCGAAACAAACTCTCCAATGAGTTTGTCGAAGAACAACTGGCCCCATTCAAAAAGAATCTCCTCCAAACCGTAATCCGAAGAAACGAGGCCATCAACCAGGCCCAAATGAACAACGAACCCGTGATGATTTTTGATCCCAGATCATACGGAGCAGAAGACTTCAAAAAACTTACCAGGGAAATTATCAGCTATGGCAGCTAAAAAAATTACAGGAAAATCCAAGCTGGCTAAAACGGGCGAGTCGAAAGACCAGACTAAAGAACAACTTGACTTGGTAACACCAAGCAAAAAGGCGACATTAAAAGCTTACCGGTTGTATGATGATGATATTGCCCGGTTAAAAAAAATAACCGCAACCATGAACAGGGCGAGTCACCGGCACATCAGTGAAACCGCTGCAATCCGTGCTCTACTTGTGCTGGGGAGTAATTCTTCAGGAGAAAGGCTATTGAATGCGCTAAGGAAAACGATATAGAAAAATATATTAAAAATGCTATACACAGATATATCTACTTTCGCTTACTATATGCGACTAAACACGTTGAATTTAAATAGAATAAACGAAAAATAAACTATGGCAAACAAGAAACAGCTTGTAATAAAAAACGAAGAATCAATAAACCGCATAAAACATACAAATGCATAACCAAACCCAAAACATACTCCAGGCGCTGAACGAGGCTGAATATCTCTATCACCGACTTGTGCTGCTGGTAGGGGAAGCCGGTTCAGGAAAAACAACTGTCCTGCAGGAAGTATGCAATGAGATTGGTATCACGCCGATCAATCTCAATCTTGAATTATCACAGTTGATGCTTGATATGACGGCCAAGCGACGGACTTTGCAGCTCCCTAAAATTCTGGAAGAGATGGTAAACAACACAGATGGAAAAACCATAGCCATCGACAATATAGAAATACTCTTTGATGTCAATTTGCAGCAGGATCCTTTACGGCTTTTGCAAAAGATTTCCCGCAAT
Organism: Desulfobulbaceae bacterium; assembly: GCA_024763055.1. Taxonomy (GTDB): domain Bacteria; phylum Desulfobacterota; class Desulfobulbia; order Desulfobulbales; family Desulfobulbaceae; genus DRLX01. The sequence continues at coordinate 821 of JANTGH010000184.1, read as the reverse complement.
AAAAATATTATCGTTTCCTGGAACGGAATCGTCAAGAATTCCAAATTGCTGTATGCTGTGCCCGGCCATCCGGAATATAGAAGTTATGATAAGTCAGATTTGTTCATTATACCGATGCAAAAGACGAACAAATTTTAAGAGTTCGTAATATCACGAAGGAATTTTCTTATGAAATACGGAGATCTAATCCAGTTTGATCCCATCGAGTCAGTTGTACAGCTGCGCGATGCTGATCATGCCTCTGCTGCCCAGCAACTGGTCAGTACATATGTTATTTCCGAAGAAATGGCAGACAGGCTTATCTCTCTTGTAATCCCGCAGCTCCAGTTTGACCAACCCATGGATAATAAGGGGCTGCTGGTTGTGGGTAACTACGGCACAGGTAAATCACATTTGATGTCTGTGATCTCCGCCATTGCAGAGGATACCACATCACTGGATGTCATTGGCCATGCCGAGGTGGCTGAGTCTGCAAAACAGATCGCCGGTCGTTTCAAGGTCATTCGTACCGAGATTGGAGCAACCACCATGTCTCTGCGCGATATCCTTGTTGCCGAATTGGAAGAGAATCTGGAAAAATTTGGTGTCGAGTATGTTTTCCCCGAGTCAGATACCATCTCCAGCCATAAACGGGCCTTTGAAGATATGATGGGGGAGTTTCAAAAGGTGTTCCCGGACCAGGGCCTCTTGCTCGTTGTTGATGAACTCCTTGACTATCTTCGCACTCGTAAAGATCAGGAACTTATCCTGGATCTTAACTTTTTGCGGGAAATTGGAGAAGTCTGCAAGGATCTTAATTTTCGTTTTATCTCAGGCGTTCA
>JANTGH010000183.1 GCA_024763055.1 Desulfobulbaceae bacterium | reverse complement strand
GGCATTCGAACGTCGATACAGGCACATCTACTGTGTCGGCTTCACGAATTTCGTGCTCGATGTACCAACAGTACACCTGTGCCGAAATTCCCTTGCCGCCTTGTATCTGCACCCGTCTCAACGTTCTCGGTGCACGAACAGTGATGGGGCTTGACCGCATGACGACTGCAGGATTTAGGTTTAACGGCATTTTTACGACGCCGTCAAAGATGCAGAAAAGTTACACCAAAATGTTTGTACTATCATAACAATCAAGCCTTTACCTTATCAAAAACAGCTTTAAGGATGGGAACTGCCCGGGAGCGTGGATATGGAAGCTGAACTATTTATCAACACAGTTACCGCCCTGATGGGATTATTGTTTATCGCCGCAACATCAGCCTTGCTGCTGAAACGGCTGCACTTTCCCTACACTGTAGGTCTTGTGATTATCGGCATAGCTCTTTCCTTTGTCGCCGATAATTTTCAAGGTCTGAGCCAGGGGCTTGAAACCTTGAAACTGAGCCCCCTGCTCATTATGTTCATCTTTATTCCCATTCTCATTTTTGAATCGGCCTTTGGCACCGATGTCCGACTGCTGCTGAAAAATCTGGTGCCCACCATGGTTCTGGCCGCACCCGGGCTTCTCTTGTCCACGGGACTGATCGGATTGATTATCTATCTCCTGACCCCCCTGCCTCTTGGCTCTGCCCTGGTTTTCGGCTGTCTGATTTCAGCCACTGACCCGGTGGCGGTCATCGCCCTTTTTAAGGATGTCGGCGCCCCAAAACGATTAACAATTCTCGTTGAGGGGGAAAGCCTGTTTAACGACGCGACCGCCATTGTAACGTTCCAGATTATCATGGCGGTTATTGCCACCGGCATTCTCGATACCCAGACGATCCTGACCGGCATCGGAGATTTTTTCGTTGTTTTTTTCGGCGGTTTAATCATCGGTCTCGGCTTTGGCCATCTCCTGGCCAAGGCTATTCGATTTATCGGCGATGAACCCCTGGTGCATATTACCCTGACCCTGGTCGTCGCCTTCACTGCCTTTATCGTTTCCGAACATTTTCTCCATACCTCCGGCATCATGGCGGTTCTCGGGGCCGGCCTGGTTATTGGGTATTATGGACCAACATTGTACAGCGAAAGGGTCAGGGAATATCTTGAAATATTCTGGGAAAATGCGGCTTTTGTTGCCAACAGCCTGATCTTTCTCATGCTGGGTTTGAGTGAAAAAATCTTTCTCACCAATGTCCACGGTAACATGAGCGGTTTGTTTGTTCCTGTTCTTGTCGCTGTTCTTTCAGCGATAGGTATTCGGGCCCTGGTTGTATTCGGCATGATTCCGCTGGTGAATAAAATTCCGGGCCAGGCAAGAATTAATACATCATACCAGACAGTCATGTTCTGGGGCGGCCTGCGTGGAGCAGTTGCTGTTGCGCTGGCCATGAGCCTGCCGACGACCTTTCCCTTTCGCTGGCAGATAATCGATCTTGCTTTTGGGGTGACCTTTTTCACCCTCATGGTTAACGGCACCACAATGAGCTGGCTGATTAAGCGATTAGGCCTTCACCTTCCATCACCGCTTACTGATTACTCAAACAGTTTTGTTCGGATACAGGCGAAAAGGGCCGCCCTTGCCAGGTTGGACCATCCTGAACAGGCCGGCAATATCAATGAAAAAGTCCTCGTCGATTTGCGTCAACGCTACACACAAGAACTGCAGGAAGCGGAAAACCATCTGGCCGATCTGCTGAACCGCCTGAAAACCAATCCTGATGCCAGACGGAAATTGTTATGGATGCAGGCACTTGCTCTTCAGACACAATCCATCCATAAACAATATGAAGACAACCTGCTGCGGCTGGAAAGCCTGCGTGATCTTGAATGGGAACTGCGTAATCAGGAAATCAGCATAAAAGCTGGAATGGATTCTCTGAAGAACGTGGTGCTGCCGGGGATGTTAACAGGACCTGCCGGCAGGGTAACCTTCCCTGGTAATCTCTTCCCCGGAACACGTAAAAAAGTATTGGTCAGGAGGTATGAGGAAACAGCGGCCTTTATCAATGCCGGTCGGGACGTCATTAAACAACGGAATCAGTTACAGGCATTTTCCAGGGCTGACGATGAAGACACAGACTACCTCATCAATTATTACCGGCAACTTGTAGAGAAAGCCGGGCAGCGATTAACAAAGTTGGAAAGAGAGCTTGCCGAAGCCAGCCATAATGTACAGCATAGACAACTCGACAAACTGGCCCGTGACGGGGAACAGGACATACTTGACGAACACAGATCCCACGCCGTCCACCTGGAACCGATTGCCGAGCATCTGGCATTGGAAATACCGTCTCCGGCAAACAGAATAGATACACAAAAAAGAGAGTAAAATCATGGCACGCTTACTTGAACGACTGTTTTTTCCTTTGGTTATGGTGAGTTTTGTCGCCCTGCTGCTCACCGGGGTATCAGCGCATCTTGAACATAAGATCGTTATACAATGGGCGGGAGCCACTTTCCCGGCTCCCCTTTATGCACGCTGGACAGCCTTTTTTGAACGGGAGCACCCGAATATCGCCCTGGAATATCACCCGATCGGTTCCGGCGGCGGTATCAAGTCCATAACCGGGCGTAAATCACTCATCGGGGCATCGGACGCCCTGCTCAACGAGGCAGAGCTTAAGGCATTACCCGGCGAGCTTCTGCAGATACCGATGGTGCTTGGCCCGGTGGTTATCGCCTATAACCTTCCTGGATATGATCAAAATATCACCATGACCGGAGATGTGATCAGTGATATATATCTGCATAAAATTGACCGCTGGAATAATCCGCGCCTCCAGGCTTTAAATCCGGACATAACGCTGCCGGATATCCCTGTCAGGGTGACCCATAGAAAAGACAGTTCCGGCACAACGTTTATTTTTACCGATTATCTGACCACGGTGAGCCCTGCCTGGAAAAAATCCGTCGGCAGGGGAAAAAAAGTGTTCTGGCCGGTGAGTCATGGGGCTGGTGAAGGCAATGACGGCGTGGCCCAGCAGATACTTCTGCAGCCCGGAGGAATAGGTTACCTTGAGTATAAGTATGCTGAAAATGCCGGATTGAAATATGCACGGGTGGTGAACCGGGAAGGCAAACCCGTATTGCCTTCCATTGAAGGGGTACAGGCCGCTGAGAAAAACACACCTCCCGGCCCCGGCACCATACTGAAAAAAAGTATTGTTAATGCCCCCGGCGAGCTGTCCTACCCCATTGCCGGTTTTACGTATTTACTTGTGTACAGAGATCTTTCATACCTCAATGACCAGGAGACAGCTGTTGCGATGAAAGAGTTTTTACAATGGACGCTGACCAGTGGACAGGAAGAAGCGGCAAAACTCAACTATACGCCGCTTCCCGAAAAGATGCGACAAAATGCGCTGGAACTTGTTCAGTCCATAACAGGTATTGACCGGCATGCCTCAAACAAATCAGACGGCCCCGATAGAGGATAATCCATTCAGGCCATATGAGAATTGAATCAGGCATACCTACCCGGAGAAAATACAGTTTATCGGCCAGGGGCCTCTTTTTCTTGAGCTCCCTCTTTGCCCTCATTGTTGGAACAACAACCTGTAAACCCGCCTGTGCCCTAAATGATACCCTCCTGGTCGGCATTTATCCCACCAAGCCGTTTGTCATATTGAGCGGGAACACCCCCCGTGGTTTTGCCATTGATCTCTGGAAGGAAATGGCCCACAGGCGTGGTCTCAAATATCATTTCGTGGTCTCGACAACCATTAGCGGCGCCCTGGAAGATATAACCGAGGAACGGGTGGACATTGCTCTTGGCGCCCTTACCATAACACACCTCCGCGAACAATTGGTCGATTTCACCTACCCCTATTTTCACACGGGTCTTGGCATCCTTATTCCAAAGAATCGAACTCTGTCACCGGGCTTCTTCCTGCAGTCCATTGTAAAAGGGAAAAGGTTAAAATTCTTAGGGATACTCCTGGTTGTCCTGCTGATTTCCGGTCATATTATCTGGTTGGTTGAACGTCGTTATGATCGGGAACAACCATCTTTTGATAAACGATATGTACCCGGAGTGCTTGAGGGAATCTACTGGGCCATCGTCACCGCAAGTACTGTCGGTTATGGGGACAAAGTAGCAAAGAGCTGGCTTGGCCGAATGCTTGTTGTCGTGCTCATCCTCTTTGCCCTGCCTCTTTTCGCCTATTCGACGGCAAAGCTTGCCTCCGATATAACTCTTCATGAAATACGAACCGGAATAGGCGGCCCAAAAGACCTTATTGAACGACGGGTGGGGGTTCTGGAAGGAGCGACAAGTCAGGACTACGTGGAAAAGCTGGGCTGCATAAAACTCGTCTTTAACCGGATTGAAACCGCGTATGCATGGCTGCAAAGCAGTCGGCTTGATGCAATCGTTCACGACCGCCCCGCTCTGCTCTATTATGCCAACTCTGAAGAGGGCAAAGATGTTGAGGTTATTGAGGCAACCTTTTCCCCGCAGGATTACGGGATAGCCCTGGCTGAAAACAGCCCGTTGCGGGAACAATTAAACCGGGTCCTGCTTGGCATGATTGAGGACGGCAGCGTCAATGATCTTCATGACAAATGGTTCGGCAACCATTGATCTGCCTGCCTGCACAATCCATAAGAACCGCAGTTCCGCTTCCGTGATGGGTACTGATGGATACCCCTCAATCACCCTTTGATCAACGACGAGACGACAAAAAATCTGACGACCATCAAAGTTTAGGTCACCTGGAATCAGGGATACCATTGATCTCCAGTTTAATAAAAAATTAACATAAAATCAGTAATAAGTCGTGTACCCTTCGATTAAACATTATGAAATTAGCGATGGTATCCCTTGTTTCTAAGGAATAATGGTAACCAAAAAAATATTTATCCGGCAATGCGCCGGATTTTGCTTTTGATGAGAGGAGTGAAACAGGGCGTATCGGAAAAGGAACGGCTCAGGAATCAAACAATCAGGAGCAGGGACCTCTATTGTCGTGGTCAGTAAGGGTGCAACGCAATTTTAATCAAACCCTAACTGATTCTTTCGGGTTGTTGTGTTAATCTTACATCGTATCATATGTATCCTGGTATTGTTTTCCAACAAGGCCAGACACGCAACCTCTTGTTTTTCCTTCAGGTAAAAGCAAAAGACCCTGCCGGCCCCTTAATGACTTGGCCACCGTGATCGGATCCCGTGAAGAAAATCCTGAAAAGGTAAAAAGGGGCTGAAACTATTTTTTTGAGGATACATGCAAATGACAGCAAAAGTGCTTTTTCTCTGTACCGGAAACTCTTGCCGCAGCCAGATGGCGGAAGGCTGGGTCCGCCATCTTAAAGGTGATGTTCTTGACGCCTGGTCGGCAGGTATTGAAAAACATGGGCTCAATCCGCTTGCGGTCAAGGTTATGGCCGAGGCGGGAGTTGATATCTCCTCTAACAATTCAAAATTAATTGAGGATCTCCCTGAACAGGAATACGACTATGTGGTCACGGTCTGTGACCATGCCCGGGAATCCTGCCCGATCTTTCCCGGCAAAGGACAAGTCATCCACAAGGGATTTGATGACCCGCCCAGGCTGGCAGTTGGTGCAACAAGTGAAGAAGAAGCCCTGGTCCACTATAGACGGGTGCGTGATGAAATCAGGGATTTTGTGAAACAGTTCCCGGAAAACCTCTCATAGATCAGCATTTTTTTAATACCTAACCCGGATAAACCGGAAAAGAGAAACTGTGAACCACGGATAGACACGGATGTTTCCCTCGTTTCTTTTTTTCTTTCTTCCACCTGCACAGCGCCATGCCTGCATCCTTCTTCCTTTCGGACACCACAGGCCGGTGATGTTGAAGCCGGTCTTTTCAGCGGGTCCCGGTGGAAGGAATCGCCGGTGCAGTATAAAACGGATCGTTCTCCCTGTTGTCTATTTTCTGCTGTTGTCGGCGCAGACAACAGCATCGACCTTGGCCCAGCATTTTACCTATCTTGAAAAGACCGGCGATGAAACAACCGTTTTCAAATGGGAACTCCATGAAGGCAATGCAGTTGTGATTACCTCCCGGCAGGAAGGAAGCCGTTTTCTCAATATCTGCCGGCACGACGGCGCCACAATCAAGTGGCATTTCCAGGAACAATCGGGCACCGACATCACGGCCCATCGCCGGAAGAATACAATTTTTATTTCAGGAATCCGGGATGGTAAGCGGGTTGACCGGACAACAGAGATTGACGATCTGCCCTGGTACCAGCCATTGTCCTTCTCATTGCGTGCTCTGCCGACATCAAAAAACCGGAAAAAAACTTTCTGGACCATCCGTCAGGACAGCCTTGAGGCCGTCAAGATGGAGGCCGTTGTCAAGGGAAAGGAAAAAATAGAAATCAACGGCAGATGGGAAAATACAATCAAAATAGAAATTCATCCCGCCGGATTTTTTTCCTCATTCTGGCACGCCCACTACTGGTTCCGACCGGCAGATCTGGTTTTTGTGCAATACAGGGGAGTACACGGTCTCCCGGGAACACCGGCTACGACAGTCTCGTTGAAAAACTGATCGCTGACGGATTCGGCCGGCGTGACTGTGAACATTTTTCAGGAAACCCGCTGGAGCACACCGTCATCCCATCCAAATAATCCGAAGTAAATGCATGTTTTTTTTTGCATCTACCTGAATAGGTATAAAAAATAGAGGATA
>JANTGH010000182.1 GCA_024763055.1 Desulfobulbaceae bacterium | reverse complement strand
GAAACAGGGGGATGAAAACCAGGACGATCAAGCCATATTGCCGCAAATCAGACTGCAGGGGAAGACGGTTGAAACGAAGGTAAAAAGCCAGGGGAAAGGCAGCCGCCAGCAATAATAAATCAATGCTGATGACCAAGCGTCGAATAATAGTTGACTGCTCTTTGAGCATGCCATAAACCTCTTCGGGATAGCTGCCCGGTTTCCATTCCCAATCATCCAGCCACTAAAGGGAGAAAAGCAGTATAACAAAAAGGGGAAAGAGAGGCTACTATTAGTTGAAAAAAGAAAAGTCCTCCTTTTCCAGGAGGACTTTTTGATTAAAAACCCAGTAGATAATCCGGTAAAAAATGTTAATTAATCCTGACAACCTACTGTGACATTATAACTGCCAAAATGGTAGACGCCACCATTGTTGATATAGGTAGCCATTTCATCCAGATTATGAAATTCCCCGACCGAGGCAGGGGTGCTAATGAAGGCAATCCACCATGACCCCTCAAGGACTTTCAAATCGGGGTTTGCATCCAGAAGGGCACAGAGATCGCTGGTTACCGGCAATGTACCATCACTGACGGCTACCAGCTGTCGACTCAGCAGATGGTTATTGTCAATAAAGTAAGCACCCACACCGTGGGGAAAAACCACTAGGGCGTAGGTTTTTACTCCAGCGGGAACATCCAGGTCAAACGAAAGGCCATCGCCAGCTGATATCTGGCCATCATTCGCGGCATCTCCCAGGCGCACCGGAGCTTCCGCGATCCTGCCGTCATAGACTTCCTGCTGCTGGCCATGACGACAGGATCCATCCCACCAGTAACCGGAACCGAGGGCCTCGCATTCCGATTGAGCACAGGCACCCAAATTATCCGGCCCACAAGTCTGCTGCCCGAGGCCAAAAAGACTTCCCAGCCCGGAGAACGAGCCGATACTCGAAGAACTGGTTGAAGTTGATCCGGAACTGGTGGTTGAAGAAGATGATGAGCTCCCCGATGAATAGCCAGAACTTGAAGAAGACGAATAACTACTATCAGATGTCGCTTGATGGCAGTCAGCATTATACCAAACACCACCTCCTGATTGACAAGCTTCAGGATTGTTGCATGCAGACAAAACACCACGTTGGCAAGGGGATGAAATCCTGCAGTAAGAGCCGTCCCAGTAAAAACCGGAGCTCTCACATTTCGTCTGGTTGTCACAGGAGAAAAGATCAGCCGAGGTACATGCTGGTTCATCATTGCAGATATCATCATACCAATAGAAACCGGAGTTATTACATCTCGACTGGCTGCTGCAAGTTTCAAAATCGTCAGAAGTGCAACTATCTTCAACATTACAGCTATTACCATACCAATACCCACCAATCAATTCACATTCTTTTGCATTTCGACAGGCATCCGGGTTTGAACTTGTACACGCTGCGGCCACAGCCTCGCCATGACCTGCGGACCATGGATTACCGGCAATATCCCAAACAGCTGAATTATACCAGTCTTGGTATGTAGAAACATCAACCCTGAAGCTAGCGTTAATTTTATGTATTGTCGATGAAACAAAAGGCAATTTTCTGATATACAACCAGCCGGAACCGGCCTCTCCCAGAGGAATCTGAAGTGAAAAAGGTGATACTGCAGCTGCCAATCCACCCCAGTTACGAAGATAGACATCCCGTTGAGCCATGGTATCAAGATTAACCCGATTTGGAACATCCCATGGCACATCTTCATAATGTGAAGGCTGCCCCGAAAACCGGCAATACTCACCAACTGGAGGTTGTTTATAACGAACGACGATACCTTCCTGACCATCTATCGGCATGTATATATTTACATAGCCATATATGGTTCCGGGTGGGATAAAGATTCTAAATGTGTCTGGAAATGAACCAACATAATCCAGGCCATTTTGATGCAGGGTCCCCAAGCTGAAAGAAATTGTCTTTTCAGCTGGAGCGTCGTCACAACTTGTGGCATCAGGAAGATCCTGACCACAAAGAATTTTCGGATCATTCAGGTTGTACAAGTCTCTGAACCCATGTGACACATTACTGTATTTATAGGGAAAATCTCCACCACAGGGAAAGCGATCTGCTTCACAATTTTCGGCACCGGCGCAGGGCGTCGGGCTGCAATAACTCGCTGTTTGTCCAAAAGCATACAATGGCGCATAGTCTCCTGCCGGTTGGGAAGTGCTTGAGTCGCCATCCACTTTTACCTCGGCAGAAAAATCACTTTTGTTTCCATTGGTATCATACGCCTTCAGCGCCATAAAATAATCCAATCCATCGTCAGGAAGATTCAATTCATATTCATTCACCTTTCCAATGGTGTGAGATTCACCATATTCCCTGCTGGCTATACCAACAAATACGATATATCCAGCAAGATCAGATTCAGAATTTGGATTCCATGACAAAACTACTGTTCGAGCACATAATAAAGAAACATGGCTCATCAGTAAAATCAAGGCAAGCATAATAGTTGTTAAAAATTTATATCCCATTGGCATTATCCCCATAGACCGAAAATACGTATCAATTTGACGTTATTCATAGTAGCATCAAGACAATAATGAGCAATATCCATACCAATGACGCCAGCCTCCGGAGAAATAGAATAGATTAATTATTACATATAGTTATGAATATTCTTATCCATTCTCCCGCCAATTTCCATGACATAATTGTCAATGTGACAATCTGGAGTTACATGGATGTAATTTTTTGTTGGCAAAGCATATTGGTCTCATCGGAAAATTTTCTGAAACTCTTAGTGAAAGATGATATGATCAATCAATATATGGGGTTGGAAAACAACAACCCAATGGAAAAAACCAAGGGAGGGGAACGTTACTCATGGCTGGGGAAAAGTCATTTATTCTATTATTCCAACGGATTGAAAAATCAGTGTAGTGATTGTTAGAGATAGTAAGCAAAACCTTACAGTTTCTCAATACTATAAACTACGGCTGACATGTTGCCGGCTGCCAATATGCAAACTAAAATCGGATCACGATTTTCCTCGTAATGCAGGAAAAACTTTCTTTTGCACGATTTTTACCCTCTATGTTATACTTAAGCAGTAAGTAGCCATCCATACAACATCCTCAAGGTAATAATGAAAAATTACTCCAATCGATATTGTTTGTGGTTTGCACTCATTTTTCTGGGATTTTTTTTCTGCAGCGTTGCTTTTAGTTATACAACCTTGAAAAAGAGGGAAGCCTTTGCTTCAGTAAAATCCTACTTTCTTACCGGAATGGAATTGCAACGGCATAAAAAGATGGACATTGCCCGTTCTTACTGGAAGAAAGGAACGCAGCAATATCTTTTGACCTCACAGAAAATCGGTTATTATCCCTTAATTTACGATGGGTTTCATTACGCCGGCAATTGCTTTCACCAACTGGGGAAAGATGATGATGCTATTCAGGCATATAATCTGGCTTTGAAATATCATCCATATTCCATCATGGACTTAGCCGGCAGAGCAACAGCCGCAACACACGTTGGCAATTATGAACTGGCAATACAATCCTTGAAATTATGCAACCAAATATACCCTTACAACTGGAAAATAACCTATAATCTCGCCGATGCCTATAAAAAAAGCGGCAGGAACAAAGAGGCTTTGCCTTATTTCCGGCAAGCATGGGAGCAAAAACCCAATAGCTTCCCCATTTTTCTGCAACTTGTTAATACTTATGCTGTTTTGGGGAAAATTGAAGAAGCCAGGAAAGCAACCAATGTGATGGCAGGTAGAAAGTTGAAACCAAGATATCGGAAAATAATTCATTCTTTACAAAATGCTTTTAAAACGAAACGTCCCACGATAAGCAAATAAAAAATATGGCACCGAAACAAAATCATCTCCCTTGTTCTCAGCAAGGGCAACAAGCCGGGCAATTGATTGCATGGTTATGCCGACATGACACCTCACTTTTTTGCGGGCTTATCTTCTGCTTTTTTTTCCTGGCCCCCTTACCCTTTGTAAGCGGTTTTACATCACAAGGGATGATTATGTTCACCCTTTACGACCTGCCAAAGTATGTCTTTCTTTGTCCGTCAACATTTTTCATTATTTTCATCTTTACTGTTTCCTTATCCTATCATCAGGAAAGAAGGGCACAAACCAAAACTTTTATCCGAAAAAATAATGGGTTAAAACTGCTGATCACCTTCTTTATCTTTCAGGCTTTGTCCTGGAATCAAGCGCTTGTATGGCAAAATGCTTTGCTGCAACTTGCAATCTCTTTCACTTTTATTCAATTATTTATTGTTCTGACAATTCTCTTTCAGCAGAACAGGATCCTCTATGCCTCACTTTGCGGCACCGCATTCTCCCTGCTCATTTTCTGCCCCCTGGGAATTCTACAGTTTTTTGGTTTCCACCTCCCCTTCTTAATCCCGATCAGCGGGCCAGCCTCAACCTTGGGATACCGCAATCCTGCAGCTCACTACTTGGTACTCAATCTCCCTTTTGCCACATACCTGGCCTATTATTTCTGGCACAAGAGGGAAAATAAAAAAAGTCACCTGTTCAGGCAACTTCTCATAGTTGTTCTTTTCTCTACTCTTGCGCTCATGGCCATAATTCACATCTTCATGGAAACCTCCAGAACGGCCATCCTGGCGCTTATAGTCTATGCATCACTCCTGCCCGTTTTTTACCTGTTCCAGTACAAGAGAAGGAAGGCACTATCTGTGCGCATATGGATTACGACCACCTTTGCGATGACTGCCGTTGTAATTTTGATCATCGGCTGCCTGGTGATTTTCCCCAAAAGCCGTACCCGAGTGATGCAATCCGTCCATAAAGTGGGAAATCTTTCCATCCTGGAGGCCCGCCGCTACCATTGGGGAAATACACTCCAGATGATCAAATCACACCCCTTTCTGGGAGTAGGCCTGGGAAACTGGCAGTTCACTTATCCTCTTTTTATGCACAGTTATGCCAGGGATACCTGTTTTAACTTTAAAGTCCAGGTTCAAAAAACCCACAATGATTATTTACAAATTGCGGCTGAATCCGGCTTGGGCGCTCTCTGCGTTTTCCTGCTGCTTTGGGGCCGGCAGTTCTACCTGGTCTGGAACCGGGAGTGGCAACAGGAAAATAAAGGATTGGGCTACCCACTATTTTGTTCCTTGTTGGCATTTTCCATTATCATGATGTTCTCTTTTCCCCTGCAACTGGGCTACAGCCGGATGTTTTTTTTCTATCTCCTGGCATTGGGAGAAAGTTCCATCAGTTACTGACAAATCAGTTTTTTCTTCTTCTGAAAAGAAAAGTCCGGATCCGTATCCTCTGTATGGCACTGACGACAATCATGGTCAGCAGGAATTTTCATCCTTGTTTCTTTCCCCGGTTTAGTGGCATGACGCGAGCCCGAGCCATGACAGGCTTCGCACTGAACATTTGGCAAATGATTACCTTGCTGACGTTGAATCAGTTTGGCAAAGGGGTTTCCCCTCTGACCAACTTCGGCCGTCTGCTTAGCACCAACCCCCACCATCCCGGTCACATGACACCGGAAACAATCCGGGTCATTTTCCCGATGTTTGGCCGCTAACGTAGCCATTGCCCGGGCGTGGCGGGTTTCCTTCCAGAGAGAAAATTTTTGTTTATGACAGGCGGCACAGCGTTGCGCTCCAACAAAAGAGGATGACTGTTTCTTTTTATTTTTTGCAATCAATTGTTGAAAGATAGCCGGCAGACCACCTTTGGAGGTATTTCCCTGTCTCCGGACTTTCAAAATATTTTTCTGCTGCTTGGCATGATAGGCATGTAACCAGACTTCAAACTCTTTCACCATCGATGCCACTTGAGGGTCTTCACTGAAATCATTGGCCCGCAACAGAAAATTTTCGGGTGCCAACAGCGCTTTTTTATCCCTGGGAAAAAAAACTTCCACAGCGCTGACACTCTTTCCCCGATTACAATTATAGAGCAACTGCGCTCCAGAGAGTCTCTCGGCTTTTGTCTGCACCCCCTTTTGCTGGCCAAGAATAGCCACATCCACCCCGGACAGCTGGGCCATCCACTTGGACGCCGTAGTCTTGTTTGTCTGCATGACCACAATAAAAAGATCATGAAAAATATCATGCTGTATGTGGCGCAGGCTTTTAATCGGATCAGCGACTTCCATCCCCTGCTGTTTGAATAATGATTTCCGCGCCGGATCCACCACAGAGGTCACTAAAATATTTTTTCCGGCCCGTTTTAAGCGCAGGTAGGGCATGAAATAGGATCCTTGTGCTTTAACATCCTTCAGATTCGCACTCACCAGCGGGACAGATGATTTAGCCGCCAGTTCACGCAGGTAGGCGGCGCCAAAAGCAAATTCCCGCTCACTAAGGGCCAGGCAGTCCACCCCCATCAGGGAAAAAGCTTTAAACATCACCGCCGCCCGGCGCTTTTCAGGCTCCACCCCCGGGCGGAAATCATTGCCGGTGTTAATCAACAATACATGATCACGATCACTTTGGGCGGCTAAATTATCGAGCACCGTTTTTTGGCGGGAAAGACCTCCCGCCTGCTTGGCATGTCAACCGCAAGGTTTGAGATAACCATCCTGGCAACCAAAATACAATAACGTTAAAGGCTTCGTTTCTCCTGCTCCTGCGGGAATGGCAGAAAAACAGAAAAACAGCAGCAAAGCGATAAGGACGAAAAAACCTGCCCACATTGAGACACGGTTATCATCCCTACTT
>JANTGH010000181.1 GCA_024763055.1 Desulfobulbaceae bacterium | reverse complement strand
GTTGAGCTGTGAAAATCTTTTCCGGCAGAGAGAAAGGCCCGGGCAACGCGGGTTAACCGAAAATTAACACCATCTTTAGCTCTCCTTAATAAAAGTGGTTTATTGACAGGGCGGCATCGGCAAAGTGATTAAAACCGTACAACGATAAGGAGTAAGACAGCATGAGTTCCCGAGCCGACCTGCATGTGCACAGCAAGTATTCCAACCGCCCGAGCGAATGGTTTCTGCGACGAATCGGAGCTCCGGAAAGTTATGTCGAACCCATGGACATCTATCAGCGGGCCCGGGAGCGGGGCATGTCATATGTCACCATCACTGACCACAATAAAATCAGCGGCGCCCTCGACATAGCTCACCTGCCCGACACCTTTGTCAGCTGTGAACTGACCACCTATTTCCCTGAAGACCAGGTCAAGGTTCACCTGCTGGTTTATGACATTACCGAAAGCCAGTTTGAGGAACTTTCCAACCTGCGTAAAAACATTTATGAACTCCAGGACTATCTGCTCAATCAAGGCATTATACATTCCCTGCCTCACCCCCTTTTCCGTGTCGATGGACGTCTGCAGGCCAACCATGTGGAAAAATTGCTGCTGCTCTTCAATCGTTTTGAAGGTATCAACGGCAGCCGTGACTCCCGCAGTGCCGATCTCTTCCAACTTATCTGCGGTTCGCTGACGCCCCGGTTCATGTATCGTCTCGCTGACAAGCATGATTTATTTCCTCTGGGTGAAAAACCCTGGAAAAAAACTTTTACCGGCGGCAGTGACGACCACAGCGGCAGCTTTATCGCCGGAGCTTATACCCAAACTCCGGCGGCCGACAGTCTGGAGGAATTTCTTGATCATCTGCGGGCCGGAAGGCACCAGGCATGCGGCAGTTCGGGCAGTTCCCTGAAACTTGCCCACAGTCTCTATAAGATCGCCTACAGCTACTACAAGGATCGTTTCGGTGTCGGATCCGGGCCTGGAAACGACCTGTTGGGTGAACTGTTGAAAAAATTGCTTGACCATCGACCGGCAGGCAAACTTGCGACCGGCCGTAAGCGAGTCTATCATTTTTGTGAAAAGATGGTTTTTGCCGGCCGCCGCCGCCAGTTGAGTCCGGTTGAAAGGATGGTTGTCGGTGAAATAAGCTGGTTATTTTCCCCTTCGGTCGTCGATGCCCTGAGCGAATCTGCCCAGGAGCGTTCTTTTGAAGCATCCTGCCGCCTCTGCCATCATCTGACCTGGAAATTTGCCCATCAGTTTATCCTTAAATTAAGAGAAGGGAAGTTTCTTGACGCCCTGCAGACCGTTGCCGCCCTGGGACCGGTGGCCCTGTCCATTGCCCCTTATCTGGCAGCGTTCTCCACCCAGCACAAGGATGATGATTTCCTTGGCGACCTGAGCCGGCAGTTGATGGGCAATGACTGCCTGAGCCGCAGCGAACACAAGATGATCGCCGCCGGCAATGTATACGGCAGCTGTAAACAGATGCGGGCAGCTATCGGCAGGCTGATGGCTTGTACTGAAGGCCGCTACCGACAGGCAAAGGTCCTGGTCTGTTGCCATGATTCCTCTGCAGGCGGCGAACAATGGATACGTTTGCAACCGGTGGCTCACCTTGAGATAGATGAAAATCATGGGCTTTCGCTGCCCTTACCCCCGTTTCTTGATGTTTTCCGTCTGCTGGAAGAACAGGGCATTACGGAAGTGGTGGTAGCCACCCCCGACCTCATGGGCGTCACGGTCCTGGCCGGTGCCCGGCTGCTAAAGATTAAAAGCGTTTTTTATTATAACCAGGCTTTCCTGGTCCAGTACCAAAAATCCTTGAAAGAAACCGATTTTCACCAGCTAACCAACCGTTTCCTGGATTGGCTGGCAGATATGGCGGATGAAATTCTGATCGAAAAAGAAGAGGATCGGCAACGACTGATCGACAACGGTGTCGCCAGGAAAAAAATTACTCTGGTTGCCGACAGGAGGAAGGCACCCGTCTTTCAGACAGAAGCTGTAGCCTGATGGGGGAGACATGAAAATAGCCCTGGTTACCGACTCCTGGCTGCCACAGATCAACGGTGTGGTCACCACCTGGATGAAAATCCGTGAAGAACTTAGCAGGATGGATCACGAACTTGCCGTTGTGCATCCGGGCATCACGCGGACCTTCCCTTGTCCACGCTACCCCGAAATCCGCCTTGCCTGGCGTCCCGGGAAAAAAGTAAGCCGTTGTCTTGAGGAACTTGCTCCCGATGCTGTCCACATTGCCACCGAAGGTCCTGTAGGCATGGCCGGGAGGCGATGGTGCCGCCACAAGCGTAAATCTTTCAGCACTTCCTATCATAGCCGGTTTCCCCTGTATCTTAGCCAGTATGCAAAAATTCCCAAAACTATCAGCTATCATTTCTTGCGGCGATTTCATGAACCGGCGGCAGCCACCCTGGTTCCGACAGCTTCGTTGGCAAAAAAACTTGAGCAGTACGGCTTCAAGCATTTGGTAACTTGGTCCAGGGGGGTTGACAGCGAACTTTTCACTATCGGAAAGAAAGACTTTTATCAACTGCCGAAACCGATTTATGTCTACTGCGGCCGGGTCGCCCGGGAAAAGAACCTGGAGGCCTTTTTATCTCTGGATCTACCCGGCAGCAAGGTGGTTATCGGTGACGGACCGGACCGGGAACGGCTGGCACGTATCTATGGCGAGGTTACCTGGTGCGGGTATAAAAAGGGGAAGGATCTGGCTACCCACATTGCCGGTGGAGATGTCTTTGTATTCCCGTCGTTAACCGATACCTTCGGGGTTGTCATGCTTGAGGCCATGGCCTGCGGCCTGCCGGTCGCTGCCTTCCCGGTTACCGGCCCCTGTGATGTTGTCCTTCATGGCACTACCGGCTTTCTCAGCCCTGATCTCAAATATGCGGCCCAGGCTTGTCTGGAACTTGATCCCCAAACCTGCCGGAAGTATGCAGTTTCATTTACCTGGGAAGAAACGGCAAGAATTTTTCTACAGGCCCTGGCGTCGGGTCATGATCTCCATCTTGGGAGGGAAATGTCGGCAGCGAATGGAATTCCCGTCATTTCAGGATCTGAAGTTGATCGATCTTTCCCTTTTTGTTCTTCTAGCAGCGAGGTGTGATTTTTGGCGGATACTATCCATCATCTTTATCCATTACCAAATCCGGACAATAATTATGATTGCCTGCGTCGGGCATTGGGTATGCCGGCCGGCGGAAGAATTGATATCAGTAAACTTCCCTTTACCCCGGAAGACGCCACCGCCGGTACGGAAAATGAACTGCAGACCGCTGTTATTGGCAAGGTTGATAACGTCGATTTGCCGTTAACCGTCAAACAATCTTCCTTCTATGCAAATTTGCTCAAAAGGATAAACTCCGGTGATATGCCGGGAAAAAGGCTGGCGGAGCTGGAACAATATCTTGAACCAGCCGAAGAGCATGTTTGGGAGAACAGCTGGGTCCGCTTTCCTTTGGAGTATCTCAGTTCTTATGCAAGAAAAATTCTGGAGCGTGATCTGCTTTATGATAAGAGCCGGGTTGGAGGTCCGCAACGCAGCGATACCAATAAGTTTACTTTTCATCATGACGGCGGAACCTGGCTGCGGATCCCGGTCAGCTACCTGTTGAAGATTTCATTGGCTGAAGTGATGAGCGATGGTAACCTGCCAATGGAGCTGGTTGAGGCCGGCCAAGCGTGCATGAAGCATTTTTTAAGTGATAATACCTCCCCGGAAACTTTCTCATTTTATCCAAGCCGGGCGGCTGACGGTCACACCCTCGGCAGTAATGCCGCGGCTGAGATGAGCAAGCGTTTTGCTTATACCCAAATGCTGCTGCAATATGCCAACCTTACGTTTCAGCTATTTGCCCATGACCAGAAAGCACTGGTGTATTTTGCCTCAAATCCGCCTTTACGCCAGAATGAACTCAATGATCTTATTCCTGACAATTTCTATCGTGAATTGTTCATGAGTCCCTGCCTTTCCGGCTGGGATCGGGGAGAAGACAAATACCAGTATATGATTATGTGCCATCAGGTTCTTTCCCGCAGTCAGCTCAATGCGATGAAAAAGCTGAAGGATGCCGGGATTATAACTACCAACCTGGTTGTCCTTCCCAATACCTCGAATATCAGCCTGGCCAACAACGGCACGCATCTCAGCCTGGGCAGCCGCAAACTGACGTCGCTGCTTGACGCCCGGCATCCCGATTTTACTCCAGACCGGGAAAAATGGGCCGGCGATCTGGCAATAAAAATCATTGAACACTTTTTACCGCTTTTTGTCGGTACTTACAGCGCGGCTCCTTACCGCCTGGCTTTTTCCGATTTTCATCCGGAAAAAGCCCTCGGATTTCTACCCCATGAACTTGATTTTACTCACCTGAGGATGATCTGGCGGCGCTGGAAGAAAAAGGCCCGCCTGAATTGTTTCGGCCATCACCTTACTCCATTCGGTCCTGAATGGTTTGATCAGCTGATCAGTAAGATCATGGGATTAAGAGGTGATTATATTCCTGATAAACGGCTGATCGATTACCTGGTTTCCCTGATGAGTACCGACCAGAGTCCGGCCCTCGATGGCTGCCCCGGCAACCATGATAAACTACTCCGGGACCTGGAAAGCCAGGGGATATTTGATGCCTCAATGTCACTTTACCTGCTTTGCAAACTCCGCTGCCATGGGGATATGGGTTTTTCCGGTTTTGAGGGCCGTTATTACAGCCTGTTTTTCGACTTGCAGGATGACTTTGGTGAAGCCGCCGATCTCCAGATGCTGATCAGTGCTTTGGCTTACAAATATATTCTTGAGGGTACCATCAACCATCGGGACATACCTGATAATCCTGCAATTGAAAGTGAAAGGCGCCAGATCTTTTTTGGTACGGCAATCGGCCTGCCGACCTTTTATATTCGCCGGGAGACCGGCAATCTCTTCATGCGCAAAATCCTGAAGCGGGTTAAAAAAGTTCGGTCAAGCACCCGCTATCAGGGTTATTTTCGGCTTTATAACCTCGAATATCGCCGAGCACTGCTGTCGCTGCTGCGAGAAGATGGCGGCGATCTGATTGAGATGATGGGATTGGCGGAGACGTTGCAGAAATTGGAAGACCGGCTGTTATATCCGGAGTTCCACAGTGCTGAAGGCCGGCTGACCAGAGATATTCTCCAGGATTCCGGTGTCAGACATCCTTTGCAGATGGAGGCTCGCTCCTTCAACCAAGCGGCAGAATCATACTATCGTTATCGTCTCAGACGCAAGCACTACAATCAAGCATTGACCGGGCTGGCTGCGGATATGGCTGAATTAGATAAATGTGCGATTACGGATGGAAATCTGCGTTCGATCCTCCATGCTCTTTTGCCGGAAAATATGAGTGCCGGCAGTTTCTTTCAACGCCATCGGGAAGCCCTGCTGCAGGATGTGGTAGACAGCAAAAATCTGCAGATCCTGCTGCAGCTGACGACCTTAAACATAAGCCGGGATAAGGACCGGTTTCGGTACACTACAACCGGTTCAGTCTCACGGGAAATGTTCCATGCGACACCAGTACGTTGATCGCCGGAGCGGCAGCATCGTTGATGAACCGCTTTTTCAGGATAAATTGATAAAATTTATTTATTCCCGGGCACGGGAAAGGGCTTCCCTCCTTTTTCGGGCTTTAACTTCAGCTCGTTTTTCCTCGTTGCTGGGTTATATTAATTTTGATGCACCGTTTTTTCCCTTGTTGTCCGGTACAAGGAATCTGGCGGCAACGCTCAATCTTGATCTTTCCGAATGTTTGGAGGAACCGGCAAGCCTTGATACGCCCCGTAAGATTTTTGAACGAAAGATCGTGTACTGGAAAGTCAGGCCGCTGGATGAAGAGGCGGATGTCGTGTCGCCGGCTGACGCCAAAGTTCTTGTCGGCAGTCTGCGGAAAAATTCCGCTCTTTTTATCAAGGATAAGTTTTTCCTTTATGAAGAGTTGCTGGGACGGCAAAGACGGAACTGGCTCGAAATCTTTCATGATGGAGATTTTGCGATCTTGCGCCTGACGCCGGACAAATATCACTATAATCACTGTCCGGTTTCGGGAGTGGTTCTGGATATCTATTCTCTGGATGGTTGTTTCAACTCTTGTAATCCGGACGCAGTTATCAGTATTGCCTCTCCTTATTCAAAGAACCGGCGCGTCGTGACTATCATTGATACCGATGTTGAAGGTGGTTCTCAGGTTGGCCCGGTCGCCATGATAGAGGTGGTTGCCATGATGATCGGTGACATCCGACAGTGCTACAGCGACAGTGCTTATGATGATCCGCGACCGGTTAGGGTTGGCATGTTCCTCAAAAAAGGGCAGCCGAAAAGTCTTTATCGCCCCGGCAGTTCGACTGATGTGCTGATTTTTGCCAGCCGACGCATTCGCTTTGCTGATGATATTATTCATAACATGTTCCGGTCGGGCTGCAGCCGCTTCACTCACGGGTTTGGCCAGCCGCTGATGGAAACTGATCTTGATGTGCGTTCGGCGCTGGCTTCGCGGTTTGAGGCATGATGAACGGACAGGACTCATAACAGGGAGAATTCAATGATTGAACTGTCAACCGCGATCCTGGCAATTTTCTTCTATACAATTCTCTGGCTTGGTATCCGCATTCTGCCGGGTGAAAAATGGCAGTTTCTGGCTACTATTCCCCGGCGTAAAAACAATGACGGCAGCTGGACAGGTATCAACCTTACCTACTATGGAGCCATTACCGCCAGCAGCTACGTCCTTTCGGTAGTGA
>JANTGH010000180.1 GCA_024763055.1 Desulfobulbaceae bacterium | reverse complement strand
GTGGTGGTCTAAATATAATTTCAGGTGGAAACGGGGCGGTGAAGCTTAAATTTCACCTTCCCCGGCTCAATTGCTGAAAAGCTATTTCTTATCACCTGTATGGAAAAAGTGAAATTTGATCAGGAAGTTTATACCTTTCATATTGATTTTGCCGGGCATGTCTCCAACATCGTCTATGTGCAATGGATGGAGGTCGGCAGGCTGAAACTGCTTGCGGTAGCAGGCCTGCCGGTTGAGAAAATTATCCACGACTTTGGCCTGCTACCTACGCTCATTGAAACGAAAATCCGCTATAAACAGCAGCTTTTTCTTGGCGATCAGGTGTGCGTTGAGGTCTGGCTTTCCCGTCTGAAAAATGTATCGGCCATTATGGAGTTTCGTTTTTTTAATCAACGGCGGGAACTGGTGGCCAAAGGCTGCCAGACCGGTCTTTTTATTGACGGACAAACCCATCGTCCGACGCCGCTGCCCAAAGCTGTCCATCAGAGATTTCAGGCATTTGTCCAGGGGGATGAAGGCCCATGAAAACGAAATTTTCGTCCATCAATCTGATGCAGGAATTGCAGCATAAGGAGTACGAGCAACTCTGTGAGGATTTCACGGAGAAAAAGTATCAGAAGGGACGCCTGATTTATGCGCCCGGACATGATGACGACCTGGTTTTTATCATGAAACAGGGACGGATAAGGATTTATCTTGCAATGGAAGACAAGGAATTCTCCCTGACGATTCTGGGGCCGGGCGATATTTATGCTACCCATACCCGGGCCCATGTGGCCGCCATTGACGATGTGACCCTGCTTGCCATGCCGACCATGCGTTTTCATCGCTACATGGTGGACCATCCGGCCCTGTCCCGGACAATTATTTCCATCCTTGGCGAGTTGCTGAAGCAGTCCTTTTCCATCATAGATAATCTTGTGTTCAAAGACATCTCCGGTCGGCTGGCGGATTTTTTCTGCCATGAGGCCGAGTATGACGGCCGGCAGACGGAGGAGGGTATTCTCCTGTCCCTTGACATGACCATGGAACAGTTGGCGGCCATTATCGGTTCCTCCCGTCAGACCGTGTCCACTATCATCAATGGTATGCAGCGGGCCGGAGTTATCTGCAAGGTCGGGCGCGGTGTTTATCGTATCCCCAATCTCGATCTTTTGAAAAATTTTCCTTCCCTTTGATGTTTTTTCCCCCGCTGTTTTCAAAATAATGAAAGAATTGTCAGATGGCTGACAGCGTACTTTCCAATCATCAGTTACCCTTCCGTTATGATGTGGAAATCATATGGAGATGATTTTTTTGAAGAAAAGAAAGAAAATCCTGCAGGAGGAGAAACAATGGCCGAGAAAAAGAAACTGAATATTGAAGAATGTTCCATCTGGGATGATGCCAAACAGATGCTCAGAAAGGCTGAGCGGGAAGGGGTCGAAACGGTGTGGGACCGCCTCCTGCAGCAGACACCCCTCTGTAAATTTGGTGAGTCCGGTGTCTGTTGCCGTAATTGCACCATGGGGCCCTGTCGGATCAGCAAGAAATCACCGCTTGGCGTGTGCGGGGCCGACGCCGATGTGATCGTGGCCCGCAACTTCGGCCGTTTTGTTACCGGCGGCGTTGCCGGCCATTCCGATCATGGTCGTGATTGCATAGAAGCCCTGCATGCTGTTGCGCACGGTGAAACAGAAGATTACCAGATCAAGGATGAGGCAAAACTGCTTCGCATCGCCGCTGAGGTTGGTATTGAAACCACCGGCCGGGAGGTCCTGGAGGTCGCCAAGGACCTTGCCGCTGAATTTTTTGAAAATTACGGCTCCACCAAAAATGAACTCTCTTTTATCGGCCGGGTGCCGGATGTGCGGCGCAAGCTCTGGAGCAAGCTCGGGGTGACCCCGCGCGGTATGGATCGGGAAATTGCCGAAATGATGCATCGCACGCACATGGGCTGTGACAACGATGCGGCCAATACCATGCTGCATGTGGCCCGTACCTGTCTCGCTGACGGGTGGGCAGGTTCGATGATTGCCACTGAGATTTCCGACATTCTGTTCGGTACTCCGAGCCCGCGCAAGACAACGGTCAATCTCGGTGTGCTCAAGGAAGACCAGGTGAATATTCTGGTGCATGGCCATAATCCCATAGTTTCCGAAAAGGTGATGGAGGCGGTGAATGATCCGGAACTGATTGCCCTGGCAAAAGAAAAAGGAGCGGCCGGTATCAACCTGGTCGGTCTTTGTTGTACCGGCAATGAACTGATGATGCGGCATGGCATCCCCATGGCCGGCAACCACCTGATGACCGAACTGGCCATTATCACCGGCGCTGCCGAGCTGATCATCGTCGACTACCAGTGCATTATGCCAAGTCTCGTCCAGGTGGGCAACTGCTATCACACCAAGATGGTGACCACGGCGGATAAGGCCCGGTTCACAGGTGCGGAACACGTTAAGTTTGAGATGCACAATGGCGTTAGCCAGGCCCGCACGGTGGTGCGCATGGCGATAGAGCGTTTCCCGCTTCGTGATCCGGCCCGGGTGGAGATTCCCCAGGGCCCGGTGGATATTGTGACCGGGTTTTCCAACGAGGCATTACTGGAGGCGCTGGGCGGATCGTTGACCCCGCTTGTTGACGCCATCAAGGCGGGCAAAGTGCGGGGCGCAGTCGGGATCGTCGGCTGCAACAACCCAAAATACAAGCATGATTTCTGTAATGTCAACCTGGCAAAAGAGTTGATCAAGAGGGATATCCTGGTGATCGCCACCGGTTGTGTTACCACTGCCGCCGGCAAGGCCGGATTGCTGGTGCCCGAGGCCATCAGTCAGGCCGGGCCGGGATTGCAGGAGATCTGCGGCGCTCTGGGTATTCCGCCGGTCATCCACATGGGTAGTTGCGTGGATAATGCCCGCATTCTGCAGCTTTGCGCATTGCTTGCTAAAGAGATCGGCGTGGATATTTCCGATCTGCCGGTGGCCGCCTCCTCGCCGGAATGGTATTCGGAAAAAGCGGCCGCCATCGGTACCTATGCCGTGGCCTCGGGTATTTATACTCATCTCGGTCATCCGCCAAATATCACCGGCTCCAAAATTGTCGCCAATCTGGCCCTGTTCGGTTTTGATGATCTGATCGGCGCCTGTTTCGTCATTGAGCCGGACCCGTTCAAAGCGGCCGCACGTATTGACGCGCGGATCACCGCAAAACGCAAAGGACTGGGTCTGTCCGCCTGATCCTGCCGTGTGAAAACCGGGGAGCTTGACCATAGCTTCCCGGTTCTCTTTTAGAGCCTTACAGCTGGATTTATCTTTCTAGTGCATGGGGCCGGGGCCGGCGGTGTTGGCATTGCAGAACAGCTCAAAACAGCTCTTATTGAAAAAGGAATGCGCAAGACGCGGGCGGTTGAACGAATTTTCACCCTGGACAGCCAGGGGCTGGTCACCACGGAACGGGAACTCGAACCATACAAAAAGAAATTCGCTAAAGATCCGGCCAAACTTGGCTGGTATAAAGATTCACGCGATGGAGAGCTGCTGAATGTGGTAAAAAAGGCCGGGGTGACCATCCTCATCGGCACCTCGGGCCAGGGCGGCTGTTTTACAAAAGAGGTGATTTATGCAATGGCAGGCAACAGCAACAGGCCGGTCATTCTGCCGCTCAGCAATCCCACCGGAAAAACCGAGGCCCTGCCCCAGGATATCTACGCCTGGACAGAGGGGAAAGCCCTGGTGGCCACCGGCAGTCCGTTTGCGCCTGTTTCATTTCTGAACAAAAAACACCCGGTGAGCCAGTGCAACAACGTCTTTGTCTTTCCTGGAGTTGGCCTGGGAGTGATTGCTTCAGGCGCAAAAGAAGTGTTGCCATCCTTTTTCACGGCAGCGGCCCGTGCCGTCTCAGACCATGTCAGCCCGGGGGCCATGGCAAACGGTGAACTCCTGCCGCCGGTTGAGAAATTAAGCAAGGTCAGCTTGAACGTGGCCCAAGCCGTAGGCGAGACCGCCATCAGGGAAGATATCGACAGCTTGTGCGCTTTCTCCAAATTTCAACACCACAATGACCCGGAACGTCTTCGAGAACTGATCCGCAGGATGCGCTGGCGGCCAGAGTATTTACCTGTTATCAGCCAAACAGAGTTGCCTTAAAGAATTCCCGATTTAAACAGGCGATATTTCGAATGGAAATCGATTTGGGGCAGACAGCCTCGCACTCCCGTTCATTGCCACAGTTACCGAAACCAAGTTCATCCATTGCAGCTACCATATTGAGCGCCCGGCTGCTGCGCTCAGGATGCCCCTGGGGTTGCAAGGCAAGCTGGGAGATCTTGGCACCAACAAAGAGCATGGCCGAACCATTGGGGCAGGCGGCCACACAGGCCCCGCAGCCGATACATGCGGCTGCGTCCATGGCCTGTTCCGCCGCATCCTGACTAATGGGGATACTGTTTCCATCCGGAGCAGAACCTGTATTGACCGAGACATAGCCCCCCTCCTGGATAATGCGGTCCAGAGAAGAGCGGTCCACCACCAAATCCCGTTCAACCTTGAAGGCACGGGCTCGAAACGGCTCAATCACCAGGGTATCTCCATCCCTGAAATGACGCATGTGGAGCTGACACAGGGTTGTCCCCTCTTGCGGGCCATGGGCCTGACCGTTGACAACAGCGCCGCACATGCCGCAGATGCCCTCGCGGCAGTCATGATCAAAGGCCACTGGCTCATCCCCATTCAGGGTGAGTTGTTCATTGAAGACATCTATCATTTCCAGAAAAGACATATCAGGAGAAATATCCTCCAGATGATAGGTCTTAAGGCCGCCTCTGTCGCGCGGGCCGGACTGACGCCAGATTTTCAGAGTTAAACCGATCCTGTCACCACTCATCTTATCTTTCAACTCCAGTCCTCTCACTTATAACTTCTCTGAGACAGAGTGACATTTTCAAAAACAAGGTTCTCCCTGTGGAGCTTAGGAGACCTGTCATCTCCCATGAATTCCCAAGCCGCCACGTAGGCGTAGTTTTCATCATCCCGTCTGGCCTCTCCTTCGGCGGTCTGGCTTTCCTCACGGAGATGACAGCCGCATGATTCCCGGCGATGGAGGGCGTCGGCAACCATCATCTCAGCAAACTCCAGATAATCCGCCAGGCGGCCGGCGCGCTCCAGTGACTGGTTCAATGATTCATTTTTACCCGGCACCAGGACATTATGCCAAAATTCCCCCCTGATCTCTGAAATTTTAGCCAGTGCCGTTTCCAGTCCCTTCCTGTTTCTGGCCATGCCGCAATAATCCCAGAGCAACCTCCCCAACTCCTTATGAAAGTCATCCACTGTCCGTTTGCCGCCACTGTTAAGCAGCCTGTTGATCTTTTCAGCCGCCTGTTTTTCACCCTTGTCACAGGCTCCATGATCCGAATTCACCCGTGCCAGATCGGCATCAGCCAGATAGCCGCCGATGGTTGCGGGCAGGACGAAATATCCGTCCGCCAACCCCTGCATCAGAGCGCTGGCCCCAAGCCGATTGGTGCCGTGATCGGAAAAATTGGCCTCGCCCAGAACAAAAAGGCCTGGAATGGTGCTCATCAAATTATAATCCACCCAGAGGCCTCCCATGGTATAATGGACGGCCGGGTAGATCGTCATAGGTTCACGGCAGGGATCCCTCGCTGTGATCTTTTCATACATCTGAAAGAGATTGCCATATTTCTTCAGGATCGTCCCCAGCCCGTCGCGCTCAATGGCCTCGGCAAAATCAAGATAGACAGCCAGGCCGGTTCCACCCACTCCCTTGCCATGATCACATTGCTCCTTAGCATTGCGCGAGGCAACGTCACGGGGAACGAGATTGCCGAAACTCGGATATTTCTTTTCCAGATAATAATCACGCTCCGCTTCCGGAATCCGGCCCGGCTCCCTGCTGTCACCAGGTTTTTTCGGTACCCAAACCCGACCGTCATTGCGGAGGCTCTCACTCATCAGGGTCAATTTGGACTGATAATCGCCATGCACCGGGATACAGGTGGGGTGGATCTGAACAAAACAGGGATTGGCAAAAAAGGCCCCTTGCTTACAAGCCCGCCATGCCGCGGTAACATTGGAGTTCATGGCATTAGTGGAGAGGAAATAGACATTGCCGTAACCGCCGGTGGCCAGCACCACAGCATCCGCCACATGAGAGGAAATGCAACCGCTCCTCATATCTCTGACCACAATGTCCCAGGCTCTACCGTCAATAACTACCATATCAAGCATCTCCCGGCGCGAAAAAATCTCGATTTTTTTCAACTTCACCTGGCGCATAAGGGCGCTGTAAGCGCCAAGCAGGAGCTGCTGACCGGTCTGCCCCCGAGCGTAAAAGGTTCTCGACACCTGGGCGCCGCCAAAGGAACGGTTGGCTAAGGTGCCACCGTATTCCCTGGCAAAAGGAATGCCCTGGGCCACGCATTGATCAATAATATTGTTGCTGATCTGAGCCAGCCGGTACACATTGGCCTCTCGTGAACGGAAATCGCCGCCTTTGATCGTATCATAAAAAAGACGAAAAACACTGTCGCCATCGTTCTGATAATTATTGGTTCGCATAACCTGCTAAGATCTTTACCCTTTGTAATTATAAATTTGCCACCCTTGTAAATGCTCCCTGACCTGTTTTCAATAAGGATAGTTGCTGAAGGGAAGTAAGTTAAAATTTTTGATTCGAATTCACTATAAACTTCCAAAAAACTATTAATTGACTCCGTGTAATCGCTGAATGGTGGATGGATTTCAATTATTTCAGGCGACCTTGAGCCGCATAACGATTTGATAAATTCTGCAAATTCATTAGCCCATTTTACTGAGTACCATAGTTGTGGAACTCCATTTTTGTTTGGTAAGCGCTTTATTAAACCCCTGTATCAATTACCTTGGTTGCCAGTTT
>JANTGH010000179.1 GCA_024763055.1 Desulfobulbaceae bacterium | reverse complement strand
TTTTCCCTGGTTAGGATTTTCAACCATTATAGAGGCTTTTGTGCTTTATGTCACTGTTTTTGTTAACTCTTTGCCGATTCTTTTCAACACCTTTTAAAAGGCTGATATTTTTTCTTGCTGCGCTTACCCTTTGTCTATAAAGGTGCGGTGCCAGGCGACCGCCTCACGAATACTTTCTCCAAGGGGCCGGGGCTGGTGTCCGAGAGTGTTCCAGGTCCAGGTTCCGTCAAAGGCCATTGAACGCCGGCAGAGTTTTACCCCGGTAATCGAACTTTTTGGCTTTTTCCCGGTGAGCCGACCAAAATAATGTTCCACATAGCTCCAGGCCAGGGCCACTGCATACGGAACTTTCATTTTTGGACATGGCTGTCCGCTTTCCCGGCTGAGACGCTGGAAAAAATCATGGATGGAGAGGTTGTATCCTGACAGGATATACCTGCGCCCCGACATACCATGTTGTGCTGCCAGGCGGTGCCATATGGCCATGTCCCGGACATCGGCAAAATTAAGGGTACAGTCAAGGTAGCCCGGGATTTTACGTAAAAGGAAATCACGTATCATCTGGCCCGGGGGGGTGAGGTTTCTGTCTCCCGGGCCTATGGGCAGAGTAGGGCAGACAACAACCGCGTCCATGCCCTCTTTTGCCGCTTGAAACACAGCCTGTTCGGCCAAAAATTTTGATCGACAATAGGGCCCTAACATGTCTTCAAGCTTTGGGGATGCCGTTTCAGTAACCGGCTCATTACCATGGGTCGGGGCTAAGATGGATTCGGTACTGGTGAAGACCAGTCGTTCAATATTCGTTTGATGTGCCGCTTTGAGCACGTTTAAGGTTCCCTGGTGGTTCACCCGTTCAAAGGTTGTCACGTCCCTGGCCCAGAGCATGGGGATACCTGCCAGATGGTAGACCGTGGCGCAGTTCTGCATGGCGTCTGTGAGATTATCCAGGCGAAGAATGTCACCCCGCACCATTTCGTTTGGTTGTTCTTCAATATCTTCGGGAAAGGGGTCCCGGTCAAACACCCTGACCTGTTCATGCCGTCGGACAAGTTCCTGAACCAGATGACTGCCGATAAAACCGCTTCCTCCAATGACGAGATTCATATATTTTCCTGTATATTTTGCATGGATTGATGGGCGGACAATGAGGGCCTCTGAATGAATATTTTCCATGAGGATACGTTATTCCATCTCTTAAAAGATGTCGCCCGATTTCTTGAACCGGATAAACAAAAAAAGGAAATTCTATAATTTAAGGATGTTGGCTTGTCTGCCTCTTATGGGCACTTGACAGAGAAATTCCCTGTTGGTATTTATGTTGAGTAAACGGTGATGTTTTTTGCATTTTACAGGTAAAATTTTGCATGCACTACCCTGTTGTTGTACCTGTGGCATGAGCGTCCCGGAACACCTCTATTAATCTTTTTTTTGCAGGATCTTCAATGAAATATTTTTGTTGGTGCGTGTTGGTTGTCCTTTGGGCATTTGTTCCCGTGCATTTTCTTCAGGCGGCTCAGGATACCCAGCCCGCTAAAGATTCCGGATCTGCAAAGGATACCAGGGAAGCGCAACCTGTCCAGGATGATGTGCTGGCAACCATTGAGCAGGCCGTTAAACAGTACAAGGCCGGCGATCTTGCCGGTGCGGCTTCCAACGTAGATTACGCCGCCCAGTTGATTCGCCAGAAAAAAAGCGAGAAAATGAAAGCCCTGTTGCCACCCCCGCTTGCCGGCTGGCAGGCAGGTGAGGCCAGTGCCCAGGCCATGGGCACGGCGGTCTTTGGCGGCGGGGTCACTGTGAGCAGAAAATACGGTAAAGGATCCTCCACGGTTGAAGTGGAAATCGTTTCCGACTCGCCGGTGCTGCAGTCGGTGATGATGATGCTCAATAACCCCATGTTCGCCGGCGCCGGTGGCGGCACACTGGAAACAATCAAGGGGCAGCGGGCCATTGTGAAATATAACAAGGGCAATCACAGCGGTGATGTCAACATTGTTGTTGCCGGGCGATTCATGGTGACCGTCAAGGGACAGAGGGTGGACCGGGCCGATCTTGTCGCCTATGCCGGTGCTGTTGATTACCAGGGGCTGACAAAATATTGATGCCCTGAAATCGGCCTGCGCAATGGTTTCCCTGTTCCCTGATCCCACCTTAAATAGGGTTCCTGAATCATGCCGCCATATTCATGTCATGGGAATATGCGGCACCGGCATGGCGGCTTTGGCCGGAATGCTCAAAGAGCAGGGGTATCAAATTACCGGTTCCGATGAGAATGTCTATCCGCCGATGTCGGATTTTCTGGCGGACCTCGATATTAAGGTCATGGCGGGCTACGGCAGGGAAAATCTAAATCCCGTCCCGGACCTTGTGGTGGTCGGCAATGTGATCCGGGCGGTCAATTCCGAGGCCGAAGCGCTTGTCGACCTGCAGGTTCCCTATGTTTCCATGCCCCAGGCCCTGGGTCATTTTTTTCTTGCCGGCCATCTACCCCTTGTTGTTGCCGGGACCCATGGTAAAACCACAACCTCCTCCCTGCTGGCAACCGCCCTGCACCGGGCCGGTGCGTCTCCCGGCTTTATGATCGGCGGTATAGTCGAGGCATTCGGCCGGAATTTTCGCCTTGGTAAGGGCGATTATTTTGTGGTCGAGGGTGATGAATACGATACCGCTTTTTTCAACAAGGTCTCAAAATTTCTGCATTACAGGCCGTACTGCGCTCTCCTGACTTCCATCGAGTTTGACCATGCCGATATTTTTCCCGATCTTGCGGCCATTAAGACCTCGTTTGCCGAATTTGTCACCCTGATTCCAGCTGAAGGTGTTCTTGTCGCCTGCATGGATGACCCGGTGGTAGCCGAGATAGCCGGCAGAGCCAACTGTCCTGTTCTTTCCTATGGGTGTGATACTACCTGTCTGTATCAGCTGCGTGATCTGCAGGTTCGTGGATTGAGCAGTGAGTTTTCCGTGTATAAAAAGGGGCAGAAACTGGGTAGGTTTACGCTGCCGCTTCCTGGCTTGCATAACGGGCTTAACGGGACTGCAGTTATTGCCCTGATGGACCATCTGGGTTTTTCTCTTGAGGCTGTCGCCCACGGACTTGCCACCTTTGAGGGCGTCAAACGACGGCAACAGATCAGGGGCGAAATCGGCGGTGTTACCGTCATTGATGATTTTGCCCATCATCCGACAGCGGTTCGTGAAACAGTGAATGCTCTGCGTCTTGCCTGGCCGGACAGGCGGTTGGTCACTGTTTTTGAGCCACGCACCAATTCCAGCCGCAGATCCATTTTCCAGGATCGCTACGCCGAGGCCTTTGATGCAAGTGATATGATTGTTGTCCGGGAACATGTTCCCCTGGCCGATGTACCTGTGTCCGAGCAATTTTCTTCCGCGCGCCTGGTTCAGGACCTTGAATTGCGCGGTGCAAATGCCCATTATTTTTCCGACACTGAATCTATCCTTGATTTTCTTGTCGACAACGTGCGTCCCGGCGATATTGTAGCAATTCTTTCAAACGGCGGTTTTGATAATATCCACCAACGGTTATTGTCGAGATTAGAGTGATTGAGATTGACAAGCCCGGGGGTTAGATTGTATATACACTGAATTGCCATTCATCTACCGTTTGGTGATTGTTATCGTTTTGGTTCGGCCTGAAAAATCTTCAGGAAAAATAGACAATACATTAATTATGTTCCTGCAGGTTCGGCCTGCTGTATTTCACAACAAGGAGTTGGTCTATGAAAATTGCGGTCATGAAAGAAACCCATGCGGGGGAAACACGGGTTCCTCTGATACCGCCGACTGTGGAGAAGCTGGTCAAGCTTGGTGCGGAACTTGAAATTGAAGCTGGGCTTGGACTTTCCTGTCGGTACCAGGATTCGGCATATACCGAGGTCGGCGCTAAGGTCGGATCTTCCCGTGAAGATATGCTGAAAAACGCGGATATTGTCCTGCGTTTGCGAAAACCTCCCATGGAAGAAATAGAGTTGATGCGCAGGGGGTGTATCCATGTCAGCTATCTCGATCCTTTTAACGAGGTTGAGCTGGTGGATAAAATGACGGACAGTGGTATCAGCACCATCAGCCTTGAGATGATTCCCCGGACAACCGTGGCCCAGAAGATGGATGTACTCAGCTCGCAGGCCAATCTTGGCGGTTATGTTTCCGTCATCATCGGCGCCGGGCAGCTTGATAAAATACTGCCGATGATGACCACGCCTGCAGGCACGATCAAACCTGCCCGGGTCTTTATTATTGGTGTCGGCGTGGCCGGTCTTCAGGCCATTGCCACCGCCCGCAGGCTTGGCGCAAGAGTCGAGGCCTTTGATACCCGGCCGGTTGTTGAGGAGCAGGTCAAATCACTGGGCGCGAAATTTGTCAAGGTTGATCTTGGTGAGACCGGCCAAACCAAGGACGGGTATGCCAAGGCGTTGACTCCGGAGCAGATGCAGATGCAGAAGGAGGGCATGGCCAAGGCCTGTGCAAATTCTGATATTGTTATTACCACGGCCCAGCTCTTTGGCCGGCCGGCGCCTCGCATTATCGATCGGCCGATGATCGCCGGGATGGCACCGGGTAGCGTTATCGTGGATATGGCTGTTGAAAGCGGTGGAAATGTTGAAGGCTCCGAGGTCGATCAAATAGTCGAGATTGATGGAGTCAAGGTCGTTGGACTGGGCAACCTGCCCGGTCGGGTTGCCCTGACCGCCAGCCAGATGTATTCGTCCAATCTGGGTAACTTTATTGATCATTTCTGGAATAAGGATGAGAAGCGATTTGACCTGAATCTTGAAGATGAAATAATGAAGGGCGCGCTGATCACCCATAACGGTGCCCTGTTCAGCGAAATGTATAAGAGCATAATGAAAAAGTGAGGAATTAAATGGATGCGGTATATTTAACATTTGTCTTTGTACTGGCAATTTTTTTAGGCTTTGAGCTGATTTCCAAGGTGCCCTCGACTCTGCATACCCCGCTTATGTCCGGTTCAAATGCCATTTCCGGCATCACCTTGATTGGCGCTTTGGCCTCTCTGAAATCCGAGCATCTCGGCTTTGCCATCTTCTTGAGCACTCTGGCCATTATTTTTGCCACTATTAATGTTGTCGGCGGCTACGCGGTGACCAACAGGATGTTGGAGATGTTTAAGAAAAAGGATAAGGGAGGGGCGAAATGAGTCTGGTTAATATCAACTTCGCGTACGTTGTTTCAGCGGCGCTTTTTATTTTCGGCCTGAAGATGCTCAGCTCTCCGGCCACGGCCCGGAGGGGGAATCTGCTCTCGGCCCTTGGTATGCTGCTGGCCATTGTCGCCACTCTTCTTGCCAGCGGTCTTTCCTATATCTGGATTATTCTTGGCGTGGTCATAGGCTCAGCTATCGGTTTGTTTGCCGCCTTTAAGGTGGAAATGACCGAGATGCCGGAAATGGTAGCTCTTTTTAACGGGTTTGGCGGTATTTCCAGTCTGCTGCTTGCCTGGAGCGAGTATCATCAGCATCCGCGGATGTCGGTTTTTATTGCGATTGTCGCCTTTTTATCCGCCTTTATCGGTGGGGTGACCTTTTCCGGGTCCATGGTCGCTTTTGGTAAACTGAGCGGTAAAATTTCGCAAAAAGCGGTGATGTTTAAAGGGCAGCATCTGATTAATGCGGCTATCCTGGCAACGGCCATTGGTTCGGCCGTACTCTTCAGCCTGAGCCCGGCCACGGGCTGGGGTTATACGCTTTTTCTCCTTATCGTTCTGATTGCCCTTGGTTTTGGTGTGACCTCGACTCTGCCTATCGGTGGTGCCGACATGCCGGTTGTAATCTCATTGTTGAACAGCTATTCCGGTTTGGCGGCCTGTGCCGCTGGTTTTGTAATCTCCAACAATATTTTGATTGTTGCAGGCGCCCTGGTCGGGGCATCCGGTATTATTTTAACCAAGATCATGTGCAAGGCCATGAATCGGTCGCTGGCAAATGTTCTCTTTTCCGGTTTCGGGGCTGTGACCCAGGCTGCTGAAGGCGATGGCCCCCAGGGTGAAGTCCGGCCGGCTTCTGCCGAGGACGTGTATTATATTCTTGAGGCAGCCGATTCCGTCGCTTTTGTTCCCGGCTATGGTCTTGCTGTTGCCCAGGCGCAACATGTGACCAAAGAGCTTGGTGATCTGCTGGAAGCTAACGATACCGAGGTCGTATATGCCATTCATCCGGTGGCAGGCAGAATGCCCGGGCACATGAATGTTCTGCTGGCCGAGGCAAATGTTCCCTATGATCAATTGGTGGAAATGGATGACATCAACCCGAGGATGGATTCCGTCGATGTCTGCGTGGTCATCGGCGCCAATGACGTGGTCAATCCGGCGGCCCTTGATGATGAGTCCAGTCCGATCTACGGTATGCCTATTATTGAGACTTTTAAGGCCAAAACGGTTATTGTGCTTAAGCGGTCCATGAATCCCGGTTTTGCCGGTATCCAGAATGCCCTGTTCTTCAGGCCTAATACCAGAATGTATTTTGGCGATGCCAAGGCCTCAATTCAGGCATTGGTTGCCGAATTTAAAGACGCGGACTAAATAGAATCTTTCCTGGTCATGAGCTGGGAACCCTGACTCGTGACCAGAATGCTATCTTACGGGACCTTGATAAAATTGTATTTTCGCCCAATCTCTGTGTTGTGCTTAAATTGTCATCCTCGAAATATCAGATAGATGTCTTCGGTAAATAATTTTCCACGCCTTGATCTCGTCGTGCAGTCAAGCTGTACCACTGAACGTAAATCCTGATTTTTCAAGGTTGATGGCGTCGTAAAAACTTCGATCTACTGCGTCGTGTGTGTCGGGATGACTCAAGACATACTACCTGTATAGTCATGACCCGTCCCGACACACTGCTCCTCGGAGTCTACGCTTACCTGTATATCTGTGTTTTTACTTAGCCATCTTTAAACGTTGTTTCGACTTTTTACGGTGCGCCAGGCCAAGCCTGGCTGATCTTGT
>JANTGH010000178.1 GCA_024763055.1 Desulfobulbaceae bacterium | reverse complement strand
TGATACCCGGCGCCAATATCATTTTCCCTCCCCTGAACAAAACACGTGAAAAAACATGAGCGTTCCTACCCCAGCA
This sequence comes from Desulfobulbaceae bacterium, assembly GCA_024763055.1. Lineage (GTDB taxonomy): Bacteria > Desulfobacterota > Desulfobulbia > Desulfobulbales > Desulfobulbaceae > DRLX01. The sequence continues at coordinate 7,027 of JANTGH010000178.1, read as the reverse complement.
ACTCCTGATGTATGCACACTGGGCCTGCTGGTGAATGGGGAAGAAATTTCAAGTGAATTCCAAATCCTGTCAGTTTCCGTCAGCCGGGAACTCAACCGGATTCCGATGGCAAGTTTTCAACTAAGCGATGGTGAAGCTTCCAAAGCGACTTTTGAGGCCAGCAATACCACCCACTTCATACCGGGCAATAACATTGAAATCCAGCTTGGCTACCGCTCGCAAAATGAAACAGTCTTTCAGGGCATCATCATCCGACATAGCATCAAAATACGTAAAAACACCACCCTGCTGATAGTGGAATGCCGAGATAAGGCTGTTAAAATGACCAGTGGGGAAAAAAGCCGCTTTCATGTGGATAAAAAAGACAGCGAAATCATGGAAGAGTTGATCGATACCTATCAACTGGGAAACGAAGTGGAAGCAACCACCCCGGAACTGAAATCGGTCGTGCAATACGAATCGACCGACTGGGACTTCCTCCTCTGTCGCGCTGAAGCCAATGGTCTGGTAGTCATGACTGAAGATGGCAAAATCCGGGTTGTTCCACCCGCCACCGGTGAAGAGCCTGTGGTCTCCATCCGTTACGGAGCCTCTATCCTCGAACTGGACGCAGAAATAGACGCCCGCTGGCAAAGTCAGGGAATCAAAGCTAGCAGTTGGGATTCCAGCGAGCAGGAAATCATTGAAACCGACGCCGAAGAACCATCCACCGAAGACAGCGGCAACTTGTCCCCTGCCGATCTGGCGGCAGTTACAGGCAGCGATTTTCATGAAATCCGTCATGGCGGCAAACTTGACTCTACAGAGTTGCAGGCATGGGTCAATGGTCGCCTATTGAAAGAGCGTCTGGCGAAAATACGTGGCAGGGCAAAATTTCAGGGGCTGGCCAGCGTCCTACCTGGAAAAATCATCGAAATAAGCGGTGTCGGCGAGCGCTTTGAAGGACGTATGTATGTTTCCGGCGTACGTCATAGCTTTGCCAACGGCAACTGGGAAACCGATGTGCAGTTTGGCCTGAACCCTGAACTGTTTGCTGAAACCTACAACCTGCGCCCGTTACCCGCCGCCGGTTTGATCCCCGGAGTCAATGGCCTGCAGGTCGGGGTTGTCACTGCATTGGAGGATGACCCCGAAGGCGAAGACCGGATCAAGGTGCGTCTACCTCTGGTTAATACCGCCGAGGAAGGCATTTGGGCGCGGCTTACCACCCTGGACGCCGGTGACGGACGGGGCACCTTTTTCCGTCCCGAAATCGATGATGAAGTGATCGTGGGTTTCCTCGCCAACGATCCACGCTACCCGGTCATTCTGGGCATGTGCCACAGCAGCGCCAAACCGGCTCCTGAAGCGGCTACCGATGACAATCACCGCAAAGGCTATGTCAGTCGTGAAAAAATGCAATTTAGCTTCGATGACGAGAAAAAAATCATTACGCTGGAAACACCTGGCGGCAACAGGGTCGTCCTGTCGGAAGAAGACAAGTCCCTGTTCCTCGAAGACCAGAATGGCAACAAAATCACGCTGGATGATGCCGGCATTACCCTGGAAAGCGCCAAAGACCTAATTCTGAAAGCTACCGGAGACATCAAGATGGAAGGCGTGAATACAGAGGTACAAGCCAAAGCTGCCTTCAAGGCGACAGCCTCAGGCAGTGCGGAAGTCTCAAGCGCCAGCACAACCATCAAGGGTGACGCCAATACCGTGATTCAAGGCGGTCTCATCCAGATCAACTGACTTGCAGGAAAACCAGCCTATGCTCCCAGCCGCCCGCATTACCGACATGATTACCAGTACCGCCACTATGGGAATCCCGACACCCATTCTCCCTCCCGGTGCGCCTACCGTCCTGATTGGGGGGTTGCCTGCCGCACATGTAGGTGATACCTGCGGGGTAGACGCCATCACCAAAGGCTCGGCGACTGTCCTGATTGGAGGACTGCCTGCCGCCAGGGTCGGAGACATGACCGCTGCCGGTGGCGTGATAATGCCCCCTGGCTTGCCAACTGTCCTGATTGGAGGCTAACACTCATGCAACAGGCATTTATCGGACGTGGCTGGTCTTTCCCGCCTTCGTTCAAGCACAGCATTAGCGGTGTGGAAATGTTGGAAGGTGAAGCCGACATCGCTTCAAGCCTGGAAATATTACTCAGCACCCGACCGGGAGAACGAATAATGCTACCGGAATACGGCTGTAACCTGGAAGAACTGGTATTTGAAAACCTGGACACGCGCATAAAAACACTAATGGCCGACAAGGTAGAATCCGCCATTCTGTATCATGAACCCCGTATCCGGCTGGAGCATGTGCGCATGGATGACAGCCAGGAACACGAAGGCGTAGTACTGATCGAGATCCGTTACCAGATCAAATCAACCAACTCCCGCTTTAACTTTGTTTTCCCCTATTACAAGCAGGAAGGCACTGACATCAATCTCACCACCACAGTCAGGCTTCTACCTGAAAATATTTAAACAAGATATCCAACAATAGAGTATAACCCCATGAAGCAAATCCGGCTTGAACTTAATGTAGATGAAACCAACTTGATTCTAGAAGCATTAGGGAACCTGCCATTCATTAAGGTTCATGAATTAATCAGCAAAATCCATCAACAGGCCAGCCCCCAGGTTGCCGACAACACTGCTCCGAGTATGGCCTCAGCCGAAGATTTAGTCGTAACGATACCATCAGGAGAATCGGGGGAATAACGGGCATGGCAGACCAGTCACCGACAGGATGCGATACCCGTTTGCGGGATGGCGTCAGTCAGCAAGCACGTATAAAAGCTGCTTTACAACCTGATTATGTCTCTGTTGACGAACGTTCACTAAAAGATCTGTTGCTGTTTCTGCGCGAATACAGTAAAGAATTGCGCTATTTTGATGAAAATAATCAGGAAAATGGTAACTGGGCGGCTTTTTTCCCACAGAATGTCAGTCTGGATGAAATACTGGAGTTCATAAAAAACCCTGACTCCTTACCAGAAAACAAGGCTCGAGCCTGTCAACAACCCCACTTCGTACTAATGCTCACCTTCCTCCAGTTGCTAGATCATTCCAGACAACACCTGAATTACCTGACCCGGCGACATCTGGATTTTTATTTCCGGCAGTTCCTGCAAATACAGGAAAAACGGGCTCTGCCCGACCATGTCAATGTGCTGGTGGAATTGGCGAAACACAAGGAGGCTTTTCTGCTTCCCGCTGGAAGCCTCCTCCACGCGGGGAAGGACGACCTTGGCAAGGTACGAACCTATAGCACGGATGAGGACACTCTGCTTAACCAGGCGCAGATCGCCACCTTAAGCGCTATTTACGTCGACAAACAAATCATTGGTATCCAGGAAGCGAGGGAATCCTATCTCAAAAAACAAGGTAGTGGAGAAAAAGAACAAAAAGAAGCCTTCCTGTTAATGTTGGGAATTGCTTTGGGACACCCATCCCCAGGTGACGCCCTGCCAGAATATCCAGCCCCGACAGCCACTAATTCACAAAAAGTAACCTATGTGCTGTTGACAGCGTTGCATGCAGAACTTTCTTTTGTACATGACAAACTAAAAATGTCGTTTTTTCGCTTTGGCGAATTGATGAAGCTAAAGAACCGGCGGGAGCCGAACGACACTGTCGAACACCAGGCGCTTAAAAAACAATTCGAGGAGGACTGGGGTCTGATCAACAGGACACTGGAGCGAGCAGGGCGAATCAGGAGAGCGGATAATACCTATAAGCTACCAACCAGAGACGAAGATGACAATGAAATCAGGCCAGACGACTTTAGTAAGAACTTTTTCTCAGCGCTGGAACTGGACCCTTATAGTAAAAAGACATTCTTCGGACTACCCGATATATCAGATATTAATGAACTCTATGAACTCTATCAACAGATAGGCAAAGCTGAACTAACAAAACTCATACAAGAAGATATAGAAGAACCGGAAAGACGGAAATCACTTATATCCCTGCTAAATGTGAGCAGGGAAGCAAACTTTGAATCAATGATGCAAACCAAGGTCCGCATCGATGGCGAATGGAAATACATTGATGAAATTCTCGAAAGGGCATCAGGTAAAAAACCGAAATTCAGCCCATTACCTACCTTCAAAGAAAAACTTGCAGAAACGTTAGGACTTGATGCTACCCACTTATCTGATGATATCGGCAGCATAGATGAACTATATCACAGTATCCGGCAAATGCAGACCTACTTTTACATGTCTGCCTATGACCTTTACTCCATCATGAATGTTGCCCAAAATATGCAGGCAAAGCCGCATGAATGGAATAAAGTCTACAATACACTAGCATCTGCCCATAAAGAAAAAGTATTTCATAACCGCCGAGAAAAACTCAGAGAGGCAATCAAACCTAACCTCAGCAATAGAGCAATTATTGAGGAAATGCTGTCACTGTTTTTAGGAAACACAGAAAAAAACAGCATTGACGCCCTGAGGTCATTGCTCACAAACAATGAACTTGATTACCTGACCCAAATTGCCAAGCCACCAACCGACAGCGACGAAGAAGACACTAACAACGAAGAATGGGAAAAAGTCATCCACATCATGGCTACTGCCTGGCGTAACCGGGAAGGTTCTGACCCGATTGCTGAAAAAGAAGAATGGAAAGGCCTGTATGCTGCTGAAGATGTTACCGCTACAGTCTCCCCAAGCACTACAGAAACAGATACATCAGCCCAACCTTGGAAAACATTCGGCCAGTTCTCACAGAAAACGGAGGGTCGCCAACCTGCGGAGTTCGGCCTGGCAATCAGTTCCCCCATTTTGTTGTTGAGCCAGGGCAAACGCAAAATCACCCTGACACTTGAATTTTCAGAAAATGGACTTCCTTCAATCACTCAGGACGAACTTGAAAGCATTTTTCATATTTTTATCAGCACAGAAAAAGAGTGGGAAGAAGTAAACAAACCAACCATCAAAAAGAAAAATGGTAAGTTGGAATTTTCAATCACACTCCCCCATGAACAAGGAGCACTTGCCGTACCAAAATCCGGCATCCCTCAAAGTGCGAAATGGCCTCTCATCAAAATTATGTTCGATTCTCAAACTGAGAAGGACAATGCCAGCAAATATTATCAACAATTGAAAGATTCATTGCTCTCCAATATCAACATTGATGTCAAAGTAACCGGCCTGTCTGATCTACAGATATGGAATGACCTACAACAACTGGATAGTAAAAAACCTTTTGAACCATTTGGCTCCAGGCCAATTGCAGGCTCACGCTTCTACATGACGCACCCTGAACTAACTACCAAAAAACCAACTTTCACAACATTTAATATTGAATGGGCAAACTTAAAGATATTAACTGATAACTATTACAAAAACTACGACACAGATACGTATAAAACCGGAATAACAGAAAAAAAGCCATTTAAAATAAAAATTGGCAAGGACAATACATCAACATCAAGTGCTGCGATACTCCTGTTAGAAAAGAAGATAAAGCTTGAAGACGCCGCGGAACTAATAAAATATCCAGAATTAATATACTGGGAACTGCAGGCTCCCGATTTCCAGCACTCAGTATACCCAGCCCTCGCAGCCCAAAAAGCTACTGAGATGGCGATAGAAATTGCCAAGGACCCTCAATCGGTAGACCCGGAGAAATACCGGCTACCTCCTCCCTTCACTCCCATGATCAAGGCATTCACACTGGATTATGGGTCTTCATTAAATATAAATATGGGGAGCTATAACACCGAACAACACGAAAATAAAGTTTTCCACCTTTACCCTTTCGGACATATTGAAATCCAACCCGACGAAGAAAAGAAAAATTGTCGCTTCCTGCCACAATTTGACCACGAAGGTGAACTTTATATCGGTCTGGAAAAGCTTAAACCACCCCAACAACTCAGTATTTTATTTCAGATGGCCGAAGGTAGCGCTGACGCAGATCTGCCTCCCGAAGCCATACACTGGGACTACCTAAGTGGCAACCGGTGGCATAGCCTGGAAAATGGGAATATCCTGAGTGACGGTACCCGGGGTCTAATCAACTCGGGCATTATCAAGTTTTCACTACCTTCCAGCCAATCCAGCACCCTGTTAGCACCTGAATTATATTGGCTACGGGCGAGAATCAGGAAAAATACCAATAGTACCTGTGATACTGTCGCTATCCATACACAGGCAGTGGCGGCCACCTTGGTTGACACCCCTGACGCCCCCGGCTACTTCAATAAACCGTTAGCAAGCGACACCATCAAAAAACTGCTCAGACCACTCCCCGCCATCAAAGCAATCCATCAACCCTACACCTCTTTTGGTGGCAAAAGCGCTGAGCAGGACCAATGGTTCTATACACGTGTCAGTGAGCGCTTACGGCATAAACAGCGGGCGCTAACCCAATGGGATTATGAGCATTTGGTGCTGGAACGCTTCTCCCAGATCTACAAAACCAAATGCATACCTTCTGTCCTGACTCAACCTGAAGACAAGCCGGGCAAAATCGAGGTGATCGTAATACCTGACATTCGTAATCGTCTGCCCGCCGACCCCTTTGAACCGAAAGCTCCGGTTAACCTGTTGGCTGATATCCAGCATTACCTGCAAAGCATAGCACCAGATTCCGCCACCATCCTAGTAAGAAACGCCCACTACGTTCCCTTCAAAATCAGAATGGGAGTGCGTTTCCATGAGAGTTATGATCCAGGCTATCACAAGAAACGCCTGAATGAAGAACTTAACCGCTTTTTGGCTCCCTGGGCCTATACAGAGGGTGCAGATATTGTGATTGGAGGGAAAATATACGCGAACAGTATTATCAACTTTGTGGAAAGACTTCCCTACATTGACTACGTCGCGCAAATCAATTTTTTTGGCAAAGATACAAGTAGTGACAAAAACAACAACAATATTAGCACCAAAAATCATTCAGATGTATTGGTACCAGAACCGGAACATGTCTTTGATCTGATTCCAGACAGCGGCTATGAAGAAGAGTCATTTACCGGAATAAACTACATGAGAATTGAGCTGGACTTCATCGTAGGCCCTCTGGA
>JANTGH010000177.1 GCA_024763055.1 Desulfobulbaceae bacterium | reverse complement strand
AATAAGCGGGGTAGAGTGAAGACATTAGGGACTGTAAGGAAATACGTGTAACAATATTGCACTGATTTTTTGTTCATTTTCAAGGCGCGTAGCAAGTTGCATAGTCCATCTATTCGGCTCTCCACGCAACGCAAAAAATGGGCGGGCAGCAAGCCTGCGAGACTCCGAGAGGACAAGCAAGATGTTACAGTTATTTTTACACAGTCCTTTAGCCAAGATATTCTAAGATAATCTTTAAAATCCGCCGTACCGGCTCAGCCGCACCCCAGAGCAATTGGTCACCGACACTGAAGGCGCTGAGATACTCAGGACCAAGATTCATCTTTCGCAGACGGCCAACCGGAATATCAAGAGTGCCGGTCACCCGGGCGGGGGTCAATTCTCTCAGCGTTTCCTCTTTATTGTTTGCCACGAGATAAGCCCAGTCATTCTGCCCGGCAATGGCCGCCTCAATGTCGGCAAGCGGCACATCCCGCTTCAGCTTAATGGTAAAGGCCTGGCTGTGACAGCGCATGGAGCCGACCCGGACACAGCAACCGTCAATAGGGATGGGATCTTCACCACGGCCTAAAATTTTGTTGGTCTCGGAGACGCCTTTCCACTCCTCTCTGGTCTGACCATTCTGCATGCCCTGGTCAATCCAGGGAATCAAACTGGCGGCCAGCGGCGCACCGAAATTCACAATAGGAAACGCCTTATTGCGAAGCGTATTTATAACATTACGGTCAATCTCGAGAATGGCTGTACCAGGGTCATCAAGCAGGTTACTGCAATTTTCGCCAATAATACGCATCTGGTTGACTAACTCCCGCATATTCTTGGCACCAGCCCCGGAAGCAGCCTGATAGGTCTGTGAGCTCACCCATTCTACCCAACCCTGCTCAAACAAACCGGCAAGCCCCATAAGCATGAGTGAAACCGTACAGTTACCACCGATATAATCCTTGACTCCATTTTCCAGCCCCTGATCAATGACCGCACGGTTGACCGGATCAAGAACAATAATGGCGTCCTCTTCCATGCGCAAAGTGGAAGCGGCATCAATCCAGTATCCCTGCCATCCCGCTTTCCTGAGCTGCGGGTAGATTTTTGAGGTGTAGCCGCCGCCCTGGCAGGAAAGAATGATATCAAGAGGTTTCAGCAGATCAAGTAGATGAGCATCCAGCAACTCATAGGTGGTGCCGTTAATTTCCGGACCTGCCTGTCCAGCCTGGGAGGTGGAAAAAAAAGAGAACTCACTTCCCTGAAAATCATCTTCTTCCCGCATCCGCTCCATCAAAACAGAGCCGACCATGCCGCGCCAACCAACTATACCTACTCTTTTCATTATCTTATCCGTTTATTGCTTGCTTTTTAAAAAAAAATGAAAAAAAATTATTTCAACCTGAGATAATGCACCAACTCCCCGGCAATCAGCGGAGCCACTGAATAAATATCAAGCAAATCATCACTTTGCCGATCAGGATAGGTGTCTGCGCCGATAATGCAGGAGATGCCCCTTTTTTGAAACCGTTCTCTTGCTTTACTGGCCAGGACAAGATGCGTTGCCATGACCAGAACATCCACAGCGCCTGCTTCATAACATCTGTCCACGGTTTGAAGCATGGAGCCACCGGTCCGAATCATATCATCGCAAATTATCGCCGTCCGCCCCTTAACCGCGCTGGACAACTGACCGACAATGGTATGGTCCACGTCATAGCGATCCTTATTCGCAGCAGTATGCGGGCAGTTGAGTAGACCTGCCAGCCGGGACACCCGTTTGGAAAATCCATAGTCCGGTGAAACCAGCACATAGTTTTCAAGCTGTATTTGCCGGATTTTTTCAACAGCCAGTTGCTCAGTCCAGATATGACGGGTACGGATCTCTCCGGCATGGGCATGAAGTACAGCCTCAGAATGGAGGTCGACAAAGGCTACATAATCAGGACGGGTACGGAAAATCTGCCGGGTACGGGTAATCCCCTTGGGAATTTCTCCGGATTCCGGTTTAGCCCGCTCCATGGTAGAATAGCCGAGATAGGGGATGACCACATTAACACTGCCGGCATTCCAGTAGCGACAGCCGGCAATCAGATCAAGCAGTTCCTGGTGCGCGCTGTCATCTGGTGTGGCGGCAAGCAGCACAACATCTTTGCCGGAGACATCGCAGGGAAAAGCATGATACGTCTCACCATCGGCAAATTGTTTGCACACCATTTCCGTCACAACCACTCCAAGCTGGTCGGCCACTTTACCTGCAAGAGCTGCTGTTATTCTATTTGAAATAAGCAGTATATTTTCACGTGATCCCATGTGATTTTTCATAATTAATCGATGGCTGCAACAACGGCATCTCCCATGGCTGCCGTGCCGACAATGGTACTCCCGGGCGTGGCGATGTCCGCGGTCATAATACCCTGATCCAGGGTTTTGGCAACAGCCGCCTCTATGGCCAGGGCCGCCGCCTCATGACCGAGGCTGTAGCGCAGCATCATGGCAGCGGAAAGAATCTGGGCAATTGGGTTGGCAATCCCCTTACCGGCAATATCAGGAGCCGAACCACCGGCCGGTTCAAAGAGCCCAAACTTGTCGGCGTTAAGGCTTGCCGAGGCCAGCATCCCCATGGATCCGGTGAGCATGGCCGCCTCATCAGAGACTATATCTCCAAACATATTTCCACAGAGCAGAACATCGAACTGCTGCGGCCGGCGCACCAGCTGCATGGTGGCGTTATCAACATAAATGTGATTAAGCTCGACATCCGGGTAGTCGGCTGCCACCGCGGTAACCACTTCCCGCCACAGAACCATGGTGGTCAGAACATTGGCCTTGTCAACAGATGTCACCTTTTTCTTCCGCACTCGGGCCGCCTCAAAGGCCATCCGGGTGATACGCTCGATTTCCGAGCGCTTATAAACCATAGTGTCCCAGGCCTTCTCCTCGCCACCACTGCCTTGTCGACCCTTGGGCTGACCAAAGTAAATTCCCGATGTCAGCTCACGTACAACAAGGATATCAAAGCCCTCGCCAACGATATCAGGCCGCAAGGGACAAGCGGCTGCCAGCGACTTGAAAACCTGTGCCGGACGAAGATTGCAAAAGAGATCGTAATATTTGCGCAACGGCAGCAAAGCTGCCCGTTCGGGCTGATCTTCGGGCGGCAAACTCTCCCATTTCGGCCCGCCTACAGACCCGAAAAGAACGGCATCAGCGGCGCTGCAGCAATCCAGGGTCGACTGCGGCAGAGCATGACCGTGATTGTCAATGGCAATCCCGCCGACATCGGCGCTGGAATAGGCCAAAATAAATCCAAATTTCTCCTGCACGGCATCAAGCACTTTGACAGCCTCAGCCATCACCTCAGGTCCGATCCCATCTCCGGCAAGTATTGCAACATTCTTCTTCATTTTTTCCTCAACATTCCATAGCATCTCACCAGCATGGCTGGATTAGGTAAGCGAGCCTGCGAGACTCCGGGTAAGCGAGCCTGCGAGACTCCGGGTAAGCGAGCCTGCGAGACTCCGGGTAAGCGAGCCTGCGAGACCCCGGGTAAGCGAGCCTGCGAGACTCCTAGTAGAACTAAATCAGAATTCAACACGGCACGCAAAATAATCTACATACCAAATCGGCGGAAATTTTACCAGTCCGGTTCTCCCGACAGGAAAAAAACTGTGCCATTATTAATTTATTCTCCCGGAAAAACATAAGACACTGTCCGTGCTGCTCAAAACGATGAAAGAACAGGCCGGTACCAGGCTGATCATTACTTCAGAAATCAAAACCATGGACGATGCCTCTGGATATATCGTCCGGGTAACCAAAAAGCGAAAAACCAAATCCATTACCATACCCACGCTTACAATCGACAAAATAGCGGCATTACAATCGCTGTGCATAAGAAACAACCTCACCTTGCTTACCAGGAAATTGAGAAAGCATGCCGATAGCCCCTCTACCGGCGTAAGCAATCCGTTGTCTTCAAGCGTTACAAAGATATCTGCTCGGACCTGTATCTTTAAACGGATCTATACAAGATTGAATTGTACTTCCGCAGCAACCGGCTCAGGATGAATTTCAAGAAAAATCATTATCAGGTCGGTCGTTACCTTAATCGCTGGTCGATTGAGAATGGTTACCACCTGGGCAACGATGAGGTACAAGTGGTGTGCTCAGACCAATTCGTCACTGGGCAGATAGCAAGACCAGATGCCACATTTTTACCTGCCTAACTGCTGTGAAGCTTTTGCGCATCATCGAGTTGCGACTCAGGAATGCCGGCGTTAACATGACAGCCCATATGCAGAAACTGCATTCCTGTTTATGGTGGTTACCGGACAGAAGAAAAACTGTGCGTACGCTGAAAGAGCCAACTGACGAACAGGGCAAAATTATACAGGCATTTGGATGGAAAATAGCCGGTGGGGTCTTACAGGAAACATAGCTTTTTTTGTGCTGGAATACCGCTATATTAATGAAAAAATGTGGAAAATTCCATACACTCCTGTTTAACGCCTTTGCGGCAGATTCCGGTGAAATATACGGGTTAAAACCAGGGCTGGGCAAAAAGAACTGAACAGTTCAGGGAGTATCTTTTTCTGTCTCGAAAGCAGGTAATCGTATTATAAATTTAGTACCGTGACCTTTTTCACTCTCAACCGTGATCTGTCCATTATGATGGGAGGTAATGATAAAATACGATACGGATAATCCAAGTCCTGTGCCTTCACCCACAGGCTTGGTCGTAAAAAAGGGTTCAAAAATAGATTTCTGAACACTGGAACTGATCCCCGGGCCGTTGTCGGCAATGGTGACATTGATTCCATGCGCGTCGGAAGTCGTGCAAATCGTAATCTCGGGCTTTTCTCCTCTACATCCTCCCGAGGCCATGGCCTGGGCCGCATTTTTAATAATATTCAAAAAAACCTGGCTGATTTCAGTTCTTGCGCAGTTGATGTTATCGATTTTCCCGTAACAACGACTAATTTTTATCTTTTTGAAATCATAGGTTTTCTTCAAGTCATAATCTGATGCAACAATAGTAAGCGTGTCATCCAGAATTATATTTATATCACAAATTTCTTTATCTGCAGTTTTGCTTGAACGACCAAAATCAAGCATACTTTTGACAATTTTTGCCGCCCGTTCACCGGCAGACTGAATGGCCTCGAGATAAGAGTAGATGGATCTCTCCTGGAGATATTTCTGCAGAATGTCAAGGTCCAAATCAAATGATTCGGCAATGGTATGATTTTTTGACACAGTTGTGCCAAGGCGTCGAACAATATTTTGACCGGCCTGCAGGATAACTCCCAAGGGATTGTTGATTTCATGGGCCATGCCTGCGGCAAGGCCACCTATTGCCATCATTTTCTCGGTTTGAACCAATATCTCCTGGGTACGTTTCCGCTCGGTAATATCCCTTATTAGAACCTGTACGACAGTGTCGGACTTGAGTTTCATAACCGTCATGTTTATCTCGGCATCAATCAGTATGTTATCAGCGGTTTTCAAGGTCCATTCAAAGTGTTGTGGTTGAGAAAATGCTTTATTAATTCTTAACATACATTCTGTTTTCGATACCTTCCCATCGTGCTGTATTTCCGGAGAAAACAAGGAAAAATTCTGATTCAGAATTTCCTCTCGCTTTAGTTTCAGTAATTCGGCGGTTTTCTGGTTACAGGCAATAATCCTGCTGCCCTGCATAATAAGTATTGCATCACTGGAAAATTCAAACAGTTTTCGATAACGCTCTTCATTTTCAATGAGAAATGTTTCAGCAATTTTTCGTTTACTGATCTCCTTCCTGAGTTGCCGGTTCTTTTCCGTTAATATTTTCTGCTGTTTTTCCGATTCATCAAACCGTGTCTTCAGAATAAGATGTTTTATATTGGCCCGGATAGACCAGAAAAGTCCCGAGAGAATTAACAAAACCATAGCGGCGGCACCGGCAAGGAACTGCCATGATCTTATATTACCAAGTATTTCATTCTCTTGCGCATAGGCCGTGAGATAAAAAGGAAAAGAAGTAATCTGGACTCGCGTAAACAAAAGAGTATTTGGACTCCCTTGGAAACTGTTAACGGACACAAGCGCCGGATGTTCAATCTCTGCAATTTTTTTCTGATATTTTTTCCATGGAAATTTGCGGAGTTTTTTCCTTGATAAATTAAGAATTGATCCGTTATCGAGGGTTAGATTGAACACCTTGGAAGACAGGGCTGGTGATGAACAAATAAAATGATCGAACAGAGTACTTGGATTCAACCAGGCAATTATCCAGCCGGAGACGTGTTTTTTAAACAAACAGGGCGCAACCAGCAAAATTTCATGGCCGATATCGGTATGTTCAATAAGGACCGCCGGTTCATCTTGTATGGCATCCAGTTTTGCTCCCCGAAACATCATCTTGTCGGATTTGGATAGATCTGGTTTTTTGGACATAGCCAGCATTTTTTTATCCCGGTTTATAAAAACCATTTTTTTATAAATCGCCTTTTCATCGATGGTTTTGTCCCTGATCGTCTTTTGGATTTTCTGCTCGATGGAGAAAAGACTCACCCTTAACCCATACTGCTCAGACATACCCATATCGAAATTATTGAAATAGGTATGGATTTCCTGGGAATCGGCAAGGGTGCGAATATCGTATTTTCGTTCCAGAAAAAAGTATTCAATGGTTGCGGCCTTATTTGCAACGTCGAGTTGGAATCTGTTCAGGGAGGATTCCTGAAGTGCTGCGTTATTTTTATAGTAGAATGCCAAAAGGAAAATGATGTACATCAACAACAGAAAGCCACCGAGGAGGGTGTAACGTGCAGAAAGTTTTTTATATTTATCAGTGACCTTGGATTCCATTGGACACATCAAAGGGCGTATGAAAATAAATTATTAAGAATACTTCAGCGGAGTCATTATAATTATTCGGATGCCTGCCGGCCAGACAGGCACCATACACCAGAAGGGAGGCTGTGTCTCGAAGTTACCAATCTAAGATTTTCAATTCCAGGACGATTAGATTAAAAACCAAATAAGATGGCGTCGTAAAAACTTCGATCTACTGCGTCGTGTGTGTCGGGATGACTCAAGACATACTACCTGTATAGTCATGACCCACCCCGACACACTACT
>JANTGH010000176.1 GCA_024763055.1 Desulfobulbaceae bacterium | reverse complement strand
GTACGGGGAAATCAGGATCTACCGGAAGAAGTATCCTGGCACTGACCAGATCATTGGACAGATCAATGGCTACCTTACGGGCCAGATCAGTATTTTTTGCCAGGAGAGCATTCAACTCCCGCTCACTCAAGGTAATTTCTCTTGAGGCCCCTTCCTCACTATAGGCTTCGGGTTTCAAGCGTCCGTCAGGCAGCCAATCATTTTTTTTCGGAGCTGTTGTCGTGGTTTTTTCCCTTTTCGCTGTTCGGGAAACCGGCAGAGATTTATGCGCCGGGTGATCGAATAGTTCAAGCTTGTGCTCCAGGCGCTTTTCTTCCTGTCGGCTCAAAACCACCGGTTTAAAGGGCCGGGGAAAAAACCAGGCCCGGGCCGCAAAGATTGTGCCTGCTACGGCGACAACCATCACCAGGACAGCAATACCGAAAACCTGCAGGCCAGAAAAACCCTTTTTATCGACCTGATCGTCCATGTAATTTTCTCCAAAGATATGATATGCAAGAGTGTGTCACTCTATAATATAATTTTCATGTTGTCAAATTGGCGCTGTTGTCCACTGGGATTTCGATCTAAGAATGAAAAAGAAACCAAGTATTGAAATCATCGGAACGGAATCTCTCGGGGTTCGCGGAATGTGTTGCCTGGTGACGGTCGGAAAACGACGAATTCTCATTGATCCCGGCATCGCCCTTGGATACCGGCGACATGGCTTATTACCCCACCCCGGCCAGATAAACACCGGGATAAAAATCAGGCAGAGAATCCTGGAGGCGATGAGGGGAGCTACAGATATTGTCTTCAGCCACTTCCATGGGGACCATGTTCCCTTGCTGCGGGCTAATCCGTACCAGCTTTCATTCGGGCAGATGGCTGATTACTTGCCGGATGCGCATATCTGGACCAAATCAAAAGAAGGTCTTTCAGCCAAAATGCAGCATCGTGCCCTGGACCTGGAAGAGCTGTTTGGCGCCAAGCTGAAAGTTGCCGAAGAATGCCAGGATGGGCCGTTGACTTTTTCCGGTCCGGTTCCCCACGGGCTGCCGGGAGAAAGGTTCGGCACGGTCATGATGACCCGCATCGATATGGGGACAAAGGTTTTTGTCCACGCCAGCGATATCCAACTGCTGAATAATGAAACCGTGAGCAAGATTCTTCAGTGGCAACCAACTATTGTCTTTGTCGACGGACCGCCCCTCTACCTCGGCTCGCTCACCGGATTGCAGCGAAAAAAAGCCTGGGAAAACGGTCTACGCCTGGCCAGATCTGTGGAAATGTTGATTATTGATCATCACCTGCTTCGTTCTGAATCAGGCCTCCTCTGGCTGAGCAATATGAGTAGAATTGCAGGTGGAAAGATTTATTGTGCTGCTGATTTCATGCATAAACCGCGGCTCCCGCTTGAAGCCCAACGACCAGAACTTTACCGGAAAATACCCGTCAATGAAAACTGGCACCGGAATTATGAGGCTGGTCAAATCAACATCAACCATCCAGTTTTGAAGCAACCGCCGGCCAAACGCAAAAACCATTCGTGAGTTGGCGAGCACCGCTCGGCATTCCATCCTTATTTCGCCACCATATGAGCCATCCACATGGTCAACGGCGAACAAAAACAAATAATGAAAAGATCGATGATGAGTATGGCTAAAAACGGCAGGACCCGCCTGCTGACCGCAACCAGGCTGTCACCGGAGATAGAGCTGGAGACAATCAGGCAAATGCCCATGGGCGGAGTCAGCATGCCAATGGCAAGATTCGTTACCACGATGACACCCAACTGAACCATATCAATCCCCAGGCGAGGCAGCATCGCAGTCACCATCGGCACCAGCAGGATCAATGAGGCGGTGGTTTCCACAAAAGTTCCGGCAATCAAAAGGACCACATTGATCAGCAGCAGCAATATAATCGGATTATCGGACAGGTGCAGAAGGCCCCCGGCCAGAATGGTGGGCACATCTTCAATGGCGGCAATCCAGCTGAAGATAGAAGCAGTGGCAATAATAAACATTACAATGGCCGAGGTAATCGCACCATCGATAAAGAGGGGGGCAAGGTCTTTGATGCTGATTTTGCGATAGACCACCATCCCCACGAAAAGGGCATAAACCACCGCCACTGCCGCTGATTCGGTAGCCGTGAAAATGCCGAACAGAATGCCACCCAGGATAATAATCGGAGCCCCTAAAGCCAGTAAAGATCGCTTAAATGTTCGCCAGACTTCGCTGAGAGAAAACTTGGCAGTGGACGCATAACCTTTTTTCTTTGAGATACAGGTTGCCACAATGATAAGCGAAAAACCAATAAGGATTCCCGGCAGAATTCCGGCGGCAAACAGCTGCCCAATGGAAGCACCGGTTAAAAAACCGAAAATAATCATGGGAATTGAAGGGGGAATGATAACCCCGATGGAACCGCCGGACGCCTGCACGGCGGCAGCGAAGTCTGATTCATAGCCTGACTTTTTCATCGCCGGGATTAAGATTGCCCCTACGGCGGCCGCATCAGCAGCGGCGGAACCGGATATTCCGGCAAAAAACATGGCTGACACAATCGTAACCGCAGCCAGGCCGCCGGGCAGCCAGCCCACCAGGGCATTGGCAAGATCAATAATCCGCCGGCTGATACCTCCGGCTTCCATGATTGTACCGGTAAACATGAACAGAGGAACAGCCATCAGGTGAAAGGAATCAGTTCCTCCCAGCATGCGCTGGATCACCATCATCAGGGGGAAATTTCCCTGGATCAGAATGCCCAGCACTGAGGCCGCACCGATGGCTATGGCAATGGGAGTATTGATAGCGAACAAAAACAGCAGGGAAAAAATGAGGATTTCAGTGGTCATGATCGACTCGTTGCAGAGACGTGATCAGAAAAACCAGTCCGTGGACCATCAGGATCAGACCACTGAACGGGATAACACTGACAATCACCCATTTGGGCAGATTGAGGGCCGGGGAAATCTGCAGGCGAACAAAATAGGCAAATTTCACCCCAAAGACAACCATGATCACAAACAGGCCGAGGGACACACTGTGGATCAGGATGTCGGCAACTCGGCGAGCTCCCGGAGAAACCCGCTCGTAAAAAAAGTCTACCCCGGGATTAACCTTGCGGTAATAGGCAACGGACGCCCCCAGAAAAGTAAGCCAGACCAGGAAATATCTGGCCAGCTCCTCAGACCAAAACAGGGATTGATTAAGGACATAACGGCAAAAAACCTGCACGGCCACTAAAATTGCCATACTCAACCCTAATCCAAAGAGCAGGAATTCTATCCAGCGGTTGAGGGAACGACTCATTTTTTTTAACGCCGACAACATATTCTGTCCTTCCGGATATCATACAAAAATCCGGGCAGCAGGTGCCCGGATTTCATCCATCAGCAAATAAAAAATTTCACCATCAAAAGGTTACCAGTCATTCATCAGCGCAGCAACCCACAACACCAGACACCTGAGACAACGGCCACTAGCGAGTCGCCGCCAGCATTTTCAGCAGCATGGCCTTGACTTCCGGAGCACTGTACAGATCCATATCCTTAAGACCCGCCACTTTAGCCCGGAAAGCCGCCAGGTCGGGATGTTCTTCCACCTGCATGCCTTTTTCTTTGAGAAATTTCAGTCTGGCGGCATCTTTGGACCGGTTGTCCTGGCGCTGGAACACGGCTGCTTCTTTCATCGCCTGCTGAATCATCTCCTGGGTTTTGCTGTCCAGACCCTGCCACCATTTCAGCGAGGCCACATCGATATGATAGGAGTAGACGTGCCGGGTAAGGGTCATATATTTCTGGATCTCATAAAACTTATAAACTTCCATCACCCACAGGGGATTTTCCTGCCCGTCAATAACCCCTTGCTCCAATTCGGTATAGATCGGCCAGGGCATCGGCGTGGGGTTGGCACCCAAAGCCTGCCAGATGGCTTTATGAAGAGTTGATGCCATCACTCGTATCTTCAGGCCTTTCAAGTCTTTGGGACTTTTCACCGGATGCTTGTTATTAGTCAGATTTCTGAAGCCATTTTCGGAAAAACAAAGGCCCTTGAACCCTGACTTTTCCAGACTTTTTAAAATCTGAGCCCCCAAAGGACCATCCAGAACCTGGTCAGCCTGCTGATTATCCTTGAACAAAAAAGGGTAGTTGATAACCCGGGTCAGGGGATCAAAAGTATCAAAAGGACCACCGGTAATGACTGCCATCTGCACCGAATTCATCTGCACCTGCTGCAATATTTCGGTTTCATTACCCAATGAAGCAGAATGATAGATTTTAACCATAATGTTGCCGTTGGAACGTTTTTCAACCAGTTCCTTGAACTTTTCAGCAACAATATTCTGCGCAGATCCCGGCTTGGTCACCACCCCCAGCTTGATCTTTATGGCAGCCATGGCTAAGCTACTGCTCAGAATAAAGGCCATCGCCGCAGCAAACACTAAAAACTTTTTCATGGAATTCCTCCCTTCCCGCTTATGTTATAGTCATTTCGCCATAATATGATGTCCATTTATTGTCAAGAGAAATTCCAGCAGTCAGAATTATGCACCACCAATGAAAAAAGGGGTTACGGTATAAACCGTAACCCCTTCACTCTTTAGCTGGTCGGGGCGAGAGGATTTGAACCTCCGACGACCCCCTGCTCCCTAAGCAGGCAATAACTGAATTATGTCACCGACCATTATTCAAAAATGAAACGCACGGGTTCCCTTGCCTGAATTTGAAGGTAGAAATAACCGGCCGTATTCATCAGTCCCTGGTGAACGTTTGCCCGCATATGAAGCCTCATGTGATACGTATGCCCAGGAACCAGCTCCAGGCTGCCAATGAAAGTACTGGTGTCTTCGTATTCATAATGCCATCCCTGGATATGCTGATGTTTGTTTTCATAAAGCTCACAATTTTTTTCTGCATCCTCATCACGAATATACAAATGTATTAATCCGTTCACCTCACCATCGGTTTTATGGTAAATATCAGCATCCATGTCCATTTTACGATAAAGTTTTGCTTTCACCTTTATCGTGCGCGTATCATCTCCCTGGTAAGTAAAAGAAGTGCATAGTGAAATATCATCGCGGGGATCCTCACTGGACTGATTAATGCAATCGCCATGATCACTATTTTCATCGCAGAGTGTTCTCATGTAGACCCCCCAACGCAGCAGGTTGGCCATGTAATTGTCATAATCGTCATTAGATATCGCATCAAGAAGAGTATCACGGCATCGGTATTGATAGTCATTATCTTCATAGCATTCATGCCACTTCAGATGATCAAACCGACCACTGTCACGTTTTGTCAACAGACCAAATCCATAAAATATATCACCTTCAGGATTGACGGTCATATCCGGGTTGTATGCTTGAACCTTGACAGCAATGGAGTTTACCCCATCTCCATGAACATAGTAATCTCCAACACCAGGTCCAGCGGTAGTATCCAGTTCGAATTCATAAATATTCAACTGGTACTGGTTGTTGTATTTCAGCTTATCACCATCCCAATTGTCATACCCCCGGCCCTCAATCAAATGGGAAGTTACCCTGGTGGGCCTGCATGTACAGCAAATATCGCCAGTACCGGTAAGCTTAAGCTCACTGACCTCCTCTCCGGCTTCAGTGATGGAATACACAACAATTATCGGGGTTTTATCCCCTTCCAGGCGGCGTTTCAGGAACTCGGCCCGCTTGAAAATTTTCTCAGCTTCATCAGGTAGAAACGTACTATCTTTTCCCAAGACATCGTAGTACGGATCCGCACATCCAAGCATCAAGTGCACCGTATTGTAAATAAAACCATACTGTGCCGGCGCTCCTGCCGAAATATCACTTAGCGACATGACATCATGAATGTTCTGGTGCAGCAGATCATTGGCGGCTTGAGCTGCGTTTTTATTGCCCTGGTACAAATCCGCGTCGACCAACAGGTTGACCCCACGTATTTCGCCACTTATCAGCTTCATGGAGTAGTTTTCCAGGGCCTCATAGGCATGCTCATATCTTTGAACGTTACTGCTGTCCACTGTGTTCTTTATTAACGTTTCAGTAAAATTTTCCAAGACCGGTTTCACCCCCGATTGGCCGGTAATGGCAAGGTGAATCTGATTAACCTGGCTGTGGACGCCATCAGGACCATAATCCAGAATGCTTGCCGCAAGCTGATCCAAGTCAGCTTGATTTGCCTGGTGGGGAGTAATATAACAGCCATCGTCTGCACTGCATGGCCCCCCTGCCTTGCCTATTTCATACAGTTCCCTTTCAAAATTGTATATGTTGCCGATATACTCATGGGGATCGTTGATACTTCCGATAATTTTATTGGTAACAATGGAAAGTTGACCCAACATGCTATCCATTTTTCTATCTATCTCACTAAGAGAATTTTCTATGTCCACAAGAGTTCCCTCCATGGTTTTGAGCAACTCAATCTCATAATCTTCTTTTTTGAGGATCGCACCAGTGGGATTAAGCGTCTGCATAATGAGGCCGGTTGATATATCTCCGCCGTTTTGAGCAATGGCATAGCCCAAAGAACCTGCCGTTGTAATAATAGGTACATACGGTTGCAAACTTGAAATGGAAAATTGCAGGGGCGGCGGTCCAATAAAATCAGAGATCTGGCCAACAAATGCCAAACCATCAAAGACATCACCATAGAGAAATACATCCTCACCAAGCGTTGCAATATAGGTTTCCGTATCAGGATAATAGCGAGCCAGAAAGTTTTCCACCTGAAATGTTTGTTGTCCCGCAGGGCTGAAATACTGCGAATAGCTCCGTTCCGCCCAATCAAACAATCTGTTTGACTCACTGACATTACTGGCTACTACCTGGCAGGGAAGAAAGACCAAAAGAAAAAATACCATTACCATTTTTTTCATCGCTTATTCCTTTCACCGGAAGATTCCTACATGATCACCTCAGCTCTCTCAATTTTATATCGACATTTTGTTGAAATAGTGTAGCCCTATTTTAACCCGCCGACATAACAAAAAAGGGGTTACGGTATAAACCGTAACCCCTTCACTCTTTAGCTGGTCGGGGCGAGAGGATTTGAACCTCCGACCCCCTGCTCCCAAGGCAGGTGCGCTAACCGGGCTGCGCTACGCCCCGACATCATCATTGTAGA
>JANTGH010000175.1 GCA_024763055.1 Desulfobulbaceae bacterium | reverse complement strand
GCCACCTTTTGTTTTGTCCTTTCCGCCTGAAGATCAGGATTATTGAGAACGGCAATGATGGCCACTTCGGTGAGATCCAGGCCGTCGGCAGGATTAATCTCATGCTGCTGCAATCCTGCGGCCTGCTGCTTTTTGACGCTATACTGTAACCCGTGCAGGTTGTCGGCCAGCACGGAATCTTCCGGTAACGGCCGGGCCTGATAGCTTGCGCATCCCGTCAATAACAGGCCCGTACAACACAAAGCCGGTAACAGGGAGCGTCCCGGATTTGCTCTCCTTTCAATCCGCATATTTCTCCCCTTTTTTCATTTCTTTTTTTTCATTGGTGTCGGCAAACATCTTGGCATTATCAAGTTATCTTTAGACCCTCTGTAAATTATGTACCGCTATAACGTTACACCACCATAGAGACATCTACACATTATCATTCCTGATTACCGCCAAAGTTCAGCATAGCAGGAATCAGGGATAACATCGCTTTTCGTTAAAAAAATATCAACATAAATTCAAGGACAAAGTTAAAAAAATATCAACATAAATTCAAGGACAAACATTGCGACCATCGAGTCAGAACCATGAAAATAGCGATGGTATCCCTTGTTGCTGAAGAATGATTGTAATCACATTATTATTTGGTAATGTTCAGCATGCCTTCCGGGGTCTGTTGCAATTACACGGCAATAAAAAATCCCGCCTCGACCTGTTGGTCAAGACGGGATCTTTTTAACCCCTTATGTCTCACAGAGGTCGGCATCAGAATTAAAGAAGCCGGCAGAAGTTCAACTGTTAGGCATACAAATTTATTTTATTCTGTATGCCGGCTGTAGGATTTTTTCTCTGGCCGGCCTCGCGAGCCTTTTCACTTGCGCTTTCCATAGCCTCCTCCAAGTTTTGGCGACTCACCCTATTTTGCCTGTCGGACTGCATGATCTGGGAAGGTGTCTTTCCCTGTCTGCCCAAACCGGTAGTCCTATGGTTTGATATCCGGGTCAACGGACTGTTCACTGTTCCGCCACTTACAGCATGTACATTCATAATGTACCCCTCTTATAGTAATTTTTATTACATATCCTAAAAATTATACCGCAGGCCAATTAGCAAATTGTTGCTGTTTTCATTAAAATCAGCGCCACTGATCGTCGCATCCGTAGTGCCGAAATATCGATACTGACCATCAACAGACCACTTGTCGGTAATGGCATAGGTAACACCGGCCATAAACTGATAGGCAAATACATTGTCATTGTCGGAAAAAGGCAATGCAGGAGTGCTGAGATCAAGTTTGGCCCAACCAAGACCGGCGCCTATATAGGGACTCCAGGAAGATCCTGTGTCAACATCATAGTAACCATTGACCATAAAGGCCTGCGTTTTCAGATCACCCTGTTTGAAATTTCCGAATCTATTATTGTAGGATAACTGATCAAGATCATTTTTCTGCCAGAGATACTCGCCCTCTACCCGAAACGGGTTAGCAAAATCATATCCTGCCGCAATGGTCGCTAAAAACCCGCTGTCAAAGGTCATCTTTGCTGTTCCTGCTGCCTCGGGCATGTTATTGATGTTGGTATCTTTTGCCATGCCGACTCCGAGATTTCCCTTGAGATACATGCTGTCTCCAGCGGCCATCGAACTTACCGGTACGGCAATCAAGCTCAAAGCAGCGGCGGTCAATACTATTTTTTTCATTTTTTACCTCCTGTTCAAAAAAATTACATTAAGATGAACTTGGAAAAGTAATCATTTTCCAGGACCATCCGTTTCTTTATGTGTCGACGTTCTAATGAGTTATGCTTCATATCTTTTGATCGCACCGCTCTACTCAAAAATTTCCCCATGGGCTTTTATAGATATTTTGTACCATGAAAATATGAAGAGACCGTGAAGTCCGGGGCTTAAAGAACGGAAAAATACTTTTTTATTGTATGCTCCTTTGAAGTTTCCCTAAATCCGGCTTGTCAGCAGCAAGTTTGAGTGATTCATTAAATAAGGCCGGGAGGTTTCCAAGGTCGACTTTGGAATTTTTCCGGATGAACAAAGGAATCTTGGGCAAGGTTGTTTGCACGGTAATTTTTTGGCCTCCTGTGTATATTTTTTCCGGGTTCCATGCATCTACCCATTCCTCACCTTTTGGAAGGTAGAGCGTGTGCTCCTTGACACCTTTTTGCCATATTGCGGAAACGAGGATGTCCGGCCCGTAAAGAAACGTCTGCCAGTCATTCCACGCCTCTTTTTGCCCAGGGTAAACAAGGAAAAGCGGCCGGACAATGGGCATTCCGGTTGCGTGGGCCTCGCGGGCACAGGAATAGCTGTATTCCTGCAACCGCGCATGCAGTTTTGCATACAGTCGCCAGGTCGCAATAAGCTGTTTGTCATAATGAGGTTCCTGTTTCATATTCCAGAACCCCCTGTTTTCCGTTGGCCCGACCTCCATAATCGGTGAAAAACAACTGAACGCCAGCCAGCGGGCAGTAACCTCTCGGTCAAGATCTCCCTGCCAGTAGCCACCGGTATCCGAACCCCAGACGGGATATCCCATGACGGCGCTCCTGAGCTGAGCGATGACAGCGGCCCGCAAACCCTCCTGGGAAGAGCCGATGTCACCGCCCCAGAAGGATGCATATCGGGAGCTGCCGGTATATGCCGCTCTTGCCAGTAAAGTGAAATCATCACCGTGTAATTTTTTGCTTATTTCATAGGCCGCTTTGGCATATAACACCGGATATTTATTCCGAAGCTCTCTGGTTGTTTGACCATCAAAGGCATTATCTTCAAGATCTTCAGGAACGATTTCTTCAGAACGATCCAGTTTGAATCCCTTTACACCCATTTTGAGCAGCCCGGACAGTCCTTTTTCCTGCCACCAGCGGGTGGCCTCCGGATTGGTGAAATCAACCAGCGCCACCTTGTCCGTTTTATCCTTTTGTCCCTCCAGGATGTATCCTTTATTTTCGGCCTCCTGTTTCATTTCTCCCATGACCCAGGGCGCAATCCATAAGACAAAATTGATATCTTTCCGGGCCAGCCACTTGATCATGGCCTCTGGATGGGGAAATCGTGCCCTGTCCCACCGGAAATCATCGTAGCCGTCCTTACCCGTTGCCCAGGGACGATCTACCCAGTACACGCCACAGGGGATATCCAGGGCCTCCATCATCAGGATGTCCTCCACCACCTGACTGTTATAAGGGGCTGTCACCTTTGCTCCGTTAAAGAAGTGTGGCGGATTGGCATGATCATCACGCCAACGCCAGGGCAGAAAGGCCCATTTCGGCGGCAGAATGGGAGGACCTGCCGCCATTGCGTGTTCCATAACAATTTTGGCCGGACTTCCGGAGGTGTATATCCTGAAACTGACCTCCCGGCCCTCAAGTTGTACCTGGACAAGTTCTTTATTCTTCCTGCAAAAATCAATAGAACCTGGCCAGTATCCCCCGGCATAAAAGCCGTAGCCGCGAGACGAGAGGAAAAAAGGCGCGTACAGTCCAAGGGAGGGTTTAATCAGCATCTCGACTTCCTGGCCGCGCAGGTTCATGGCCGTTTTTATGCCCTCCTCCCAGGATTTCTTCTGATTACCATCTACTGTTCGCTCAAAAACGCCGGTGAAAAATTCATCGGCATCAGCCCTGAAATTAATGCCCCAACGCAGAATTTCCTCGCCGTCATCGGCGGTTGGGGTCGCGGAAAGAAAAAAAAGATAATCCTGACCTCTACGTTCCACACGCAGGGTCACTGTTTTTATTCCTTCACATTGACCTTTGAATTTATAAATCATTCCGGTCTCGGTTTTTGCCGTTGCCATCGGTTTAGACGGAAGCCAGCATTTTTTATCTTCAGTTTCATAAAAGATGGCGCCAATGCCTTTTTTTGAATCACCGATAATCTGTAAAGGCTTATCAAGATTGCCTGATTGCATATCAAAGGAAAAAAAGTCGGAGGTACCGCATCCAGGCAAGGCACAAGAAAGAAGAATGATCAACAAAATATTGCGGAGTCGCATATGTATGTCCAGTTTCAGAGAGGGTTATTTTTTATCGTCGTGTCCGATAGAGTACGAGAAACAAACCGGCAAGGAATAATGGCATGCCGATGATCACGGGAAGAATGCGGCCGGAAATTACGGTAGGTTTCGGGGCAATGGAGAATATTGCCAAAGGACTGATTTTTGGTTGGTTGGACTCGGGGTCAACAATGGTCAGGGCTGCGCCGAACGGGCCGGCCTTGATTAAACGCATCTTCCACTCATGATCAGACTCCTGTCCGGGAGTGAGAGATGCAATCCGGATAGCCTTTTGCGCCGACCAGTCCTCAAGATCCACCGGATGTTCGTGGCCGGGCTGAAGGGACACCAGAGATAAATAGACAACCAGGCCCTTGAGTGATTTTGTGCTGCGGTTGGTTATCGTGCCGGTAAAAATCGGCACTTCACCCATCCGCAAAGGGCCTGCGGGAGCCTTGAGGGAGACGGAGATCAACTCCGAAGAAGGTATATCTATATATCGTTCCGCCATGGCTGTACCCGGAAAAATAATGCTGAAAAAAATAAAGAGGAAAGCATTTATCCCAGCACACCAAGTCAACGAAGCACACAACGAGTGATCAGGTATTCGTGCCTTGCGAACGTCATGCGTAAATTTAAAAGGGTTCATAATTCAATCCTCCTTGAGCTCTTCCAGAGTATCCAGGCCGCGATTACGACATATCCCGACAACACCAGGAGTGAGAGGAACTGTTGGCCGGGAGCACTCTGACTGTCGACGATAACGGCGTCAAGCATATTCATGGAAACAGCAAAGGGGTTCAGCCAGTCCAGTATACGACCCACTGCACTTTGCCTGAGCGATGGGCCAAGGGCAACTGGAACCGCCGCAAAAAGCAGGAGAACAAGACCGGCTGACATTACCCCCTTGAAACTTTTCATTTTAATAGACAGGCTGAGCATGAGTGACCCGAAAATTATCATCAAGGCAGTACCGGAAATAAAAAGATACAGCAGGGAGGATGTTAGATTCTGACCGGAACTACCTACGGCCCAGATGTATGGTATTGCGAGCAAATAGAGTAGCACCCAGGAGACAATGATGGCGCCGAGTTTGCCAAAAGCCAGGCCATCACCTGATACGGGGGTGACCAGTACAGCCTCCAGTGTCTCACGATCCCGTTCCCCGGCAAAACCGTCACTGCCGCGAACAACCGCAATCAAGCCGGCCAGGGCCAGAATAATTCCCGCCATCATGTACACAGCCTGAGCGTTGTCTAAAAGGCTGAGCTCCGTATTGCCGACCAGAAGCAGGCCGAAGCCACTCAACACCAGCGCTGCAGCAAGATAAAGCCCCATCCCGCGGACTGTAAAAACATCTTCCCGGCATTCCTTTTTGGCTATGGTTGCAAGTACACTCATGAGGCACCTCCTGTGTAATGGAGATAAATCTCTTCTAATTCCTGGTTTTCCCTGACAACCTGAGAAATTGGAAGCCCCCGACTCACCAGAGCGGCAACAGCCTTATCCGGGCTGTTTTTATCCAACCTGCAGTGAACCCAACCCTTATCCTGCGAGAGCACATGCACACCCGGAATAGCTGCAAGGTTCTTCCTCTCGACCTCCCGTTCAAAATAAAAACGGTACAAAGGAGCATGTACCCCCTCTGCCTCATTAAGCGATCCCTGGTACTGCATTTTTCCCTTGCTCAATATACCGATACGATTGCATAGATGTTCCACGTCATCAAGAATATGGGTGGACAGAACAATGGTCATGGATCGTTCTTTGTTGAGCCTTTTGAGCAGGTCATGGATATCCCGCCGGCCTTTGGGATCCAGTCCATTGGTCGGTTCATCCAGGAAAACCAGCTCAGGATCATTGATCAGCGTCCTGGCAATGCCGAGCCGTTGCTTCATTCCTCTTGAATATTGGCGGATAGAACGGGTATCTTCCGAATCCAGACCCACCAGTTCAAGCAGGTATTGGCGCATTGATTTATCAAGCTTTCTTCCATATAATTCGCCAAAATAGACGAGATATTCAGTACTTCTCATCCAACTATAAAACCCATGTGATTCAGGCAGCATATTGACCTTCTTCCGGATTTCCGGGTCCTGTAATTCCACGTTCTGCCCCATAACCATTATTCTACCGCCGTCTTTTGCAAGCAGGCCGAGCATGATACGCAAGGTGGTTGTTTTCCCGGATCCATTGGGCCCGAGGAAGCCATATATATCTCCTCGGCCAACAGTTAAGGAAAGGTCGCGGAGCACTTCTTTGCCATGGAATTTTTTCTGCAGGTTTTCTACTTCGATGATATTCATGACCTGGCACCCGTTTTTTGGAATTGTCAATTGATCTTCTCCGACGACGGATTACCTGTCGTCGTCGAAGAAGACTCACTTCAGGGTAAGAAAAGGCTTGATTCAGTCTCTACCTTCATGATCATTATCTTCTCGATCTCCATCGTGACGGTCGTTTTTATCTTCTTCGTCATAACCATCTCTTTCGTTATCCGCAGAATCCTTGTCTACCCGTAGAACTTTCCCATTTCCAGCATCGACTTTGACATCTGCAATACTTTTGTCCGGGGCCACTATTTCAATACTGTAGACCAAAAAACCATCTTCATCTTCAAGCTGAATTTTCAAGACTTCACCCTGGACATTCGACAGTGCTGCATCTTTTGCCTGTTCCAGAGTGATCTGTGCCAGACCTGGATATGCGGATTCATCCTGTTGAACCCGGATGGTACCAGACTTGAGCTGTTGATCCTTGTTTGCGGCAGAAGAAATTCCCGCCTGCAGCAGGGAAGCAACTGCTATTGTTGTTATCAGTGCTGTCGCCGATTTAAAAATTGTAGCTGTCTTTTTCTTCATTTTGTTTACCTCAAGCATTGAATAATATTTGCTCATAATATTTTCGATGAGCTGTTTGCCAACAAGACCTACATGAGACCTTGTTTTCTTTACTTATGAATATAACCAGTCCACATGAAGGCAGGATGAAGATCAGTAAAAAATGACAAAATATTTCAAAAAAAATAAATCTTTCCCTATGATCACAAAATTCAGTTGGATTCTTTAATTTCAGATAGTTACCAAGGGGTCATATGCTATACTTTATCATGACCCATAAAATCTATCCGC
>JANTGH010000174.1 GCA_024763055.1 Desulfobulbaceae bacterium | reverse complement strand
ATTTGCGGGTCAGCTGGATAATTACTTTTTTATCAGCTTAATTTTTTTGAATATCTGCCGAAGTTAACAACCTGAGGATACGGACAGAAGTAGACAGGCCGGGGGAAAGAAGCAAGCAGCTGGAATATGAATTGCATGGTTTTCTCTGGGAAGGGGTTTCATGGCTATTATGCCCTGAAGCATTACGATCATGCAATTGTAATTACTCTCGTGTAATAAAGGCCTTATGTTAAAACCAATGTGTAGACGAAAAACAAAAACAGGGGCTGCCGGTTTTACCCTGGTTGAACTGATGGTCACCGTGGCCATCATGGCAATTATCGCCGGACTGACGTTCGGCAACATGAATACGGCCAGTTATCGTTTGAAAAGTAAAACAAAAATTTTAATCGGAAGCCTGCAGCGTGCCAGGTTGGAAGCAGTAAAAAAAAATGCGAATGTTAGCATTAAATTTGATCGGGATGGAGACGGAAATGCTGACCATGGCTATGATATCGTAGATGCCTTGGGAAACCAAATTATTTCAGTAAACAACAAAAGCATTACCTTTACACCAACAAATTTGACCATCACTTTTACTCCTATAGGAACATGTAACGCTGGAAATATTACTCTGGTCAGCAATGGAACAAGCGAACCAGAATATAAAATAACTTTTAACAACGTCGGGCGAGTCAAATTTGCAAAAACAAAATAAACATTTTCCTCGAACCCACACATCTGGATTTACCCTGGTCGAACTCATGGTAGTTCTGGTCATTCTGGCAGTAATCGTTGTTGGTGTTTTCGGTGTTGTTATCTCTCAGAACAAGGCCTATCATAGCGAAGAAGCCATTATCGAAATGCAGACCAATGCCCAGATCGCCTTGCAACGTATTTCCCGGTTGATCAGGATGACCGGCTTCGGCTGCAAAGACAGCTTCGGCAATGATTTCACCTCCGGCAACCTGGCAACTGAGCCAACGGAAGGAACCCTGCAAGGTGTAGCGCCGAACCCCACCACCAGTTTGCTGATCATAAACAATCAAGGCGTCAACGCAATAGCAACTCCCGACCAACTCACCCTGGTCTGTGCTTTTAAATATGTTGGCAAAATCACTGCTATTCCAGCTCCCAACCAGATTACCCTGGATGTTCTTGGGGGAACACTCAGCAGCGCTGAACCCGAAAAAGCCTCTATTTATCTCTATCCCTCCACCACACAAACATATGAAACCATAAGCAATATAACCGGGAATATCATCACTACCACCAATAGCGTGCAGCCACAGGTAAACGATCAGGTATACCAAGTCCAGGCATACACAATCCGGCTGGTAAACGGCCATCTGCGCCTGGATGAAAACATCGATCCTTCCACCGCCAGTCTGGATATCGCGGAAAACATCGAGGATTTACAGTTTCAATACGGGGTTGACACCGACAGCGACGGACACCTGGACGCATGGGTTGATGCTCCGGCCACTATCCGCCAGATTAAGGCAATTCGTATTTTTATTCTGGCTATGGGTACAAATCCTGATCTGGACTACACTGACAGGAACACCTATACCCTGGCCGGAACAACAATCGGTCCATTCAATGACCATTTCCACCGCTATCTTCTGAGAACCACGATTATGATGCGCAACCTTAATTATTAGCGATATTAACTAACAATACGGGTATCTTTCTTTAATCTTATGAAAAAAATAAAAAACAACAAGGGGTTTACCCTAATTGAGTTGATGGTTGCCATGGTGGTGCTGGCTTTTGGCATCCTGGGATTCATGTTCCTGCAGACCCGCAGCATTGAAGGCAGGGTCTTTTCCCGGGAGATGAATCGCTGCATTACGCTGGCCCAGGAACGCATGGACAGGCTCATGGCCGCGGATTATGATGACCCCATGCTGGCGGCAGGCACCCATCCCACGGTGGCGGAAGATACTGATGGCGTCAATGACGGCCAGTTGACCATGCGTTTTCAAAATTTCATCTACCATATTGTCTGGACCATTACTGATAATGTTCCCCAGAATGATTGTAAGAAAATCACCATAACCTACAGTTCATTTCTCAAGAACGTTGATCACCCTCATGATCCAAAAGATGTTGCTAATTTTCCCAATCCCCTGGAATCAGTAAAGCGGAAATAAAAATCATGAAGAAAAAATTATCCGGCTATCCCCGCAACCCTCAAAAAGGCATGGCCCTGGTAGTCGTGCTGATGGTCATGATGGTGGCCACTCTCATAGGTGTGGGGATATCAACGAATACAACAATTGACTTGAAAATCAGCAGTAACAAAAAAAATATGATCAATGATTTCTACATCAGCGATGGCAGCAACCAAGCAGAAGTCCCGAAGATAGCTTCGGATACCACCTTAGGAGTTGCAGATATTACCAAACGATCAATTTTGAGAAATGCAGACCTCCTTTTGAACGGGCTATACGGCAATCCACGCTATCACTCACTCATCATCTATCATTATTATCGATCCACAATGAAAGCCGGATATTCCCTGGGAATGTTCAATTCCTATTACTACTCCACCAGGACGGACCGCCGGCAGAGCGGCGTCACCACCTCTGAAACTAAAATCGGCCCCAAACTTTAGTAATCAATAGCGGCCATTCTGAATACTGGAGGCAGCCATGAAAATGACCAGGAAAAAAATTGTAGCGCTTTTCTTTCTTCCCATACTCCTTGGCTTCATTTTTTTAGCTAACCAATGCTGTTTTGCCGATGACACGGAAATCTACCAGACCAACCTGCGCCCGAACGTGGCCATCATGTTCGACTCCTCGGGCAGCATGGATTTCGGCATCTACGACTCCTCGGTAGATTATGGCTATTGCTACAATTATGCCTCCGAACAGGGAGATTATGATCTGATTGCCGGCGGTGGCGGCGGCACCAATAATTATTTCTATGCTGCCGGCGGCCCCGGAACCCCACCCCAATACCCCAGGAATGAAATCCTGCTGGTGAAGGGAAATATCGGGGTGACCGTCCGCAACGGCCGCTCTTATACCGGCGATCCTGGAGACCCTGACTACATCTGGTATATCTTTAACGTCATCCACACCCACACCTATATTAATGCCGACGGCAACCTGTCTGGAGACGGCACCAACACGCAAAGGGTTACGACTGACAGTGACGGTACCATCCTCCTGGACGGCGCTCCGCTGCCCCTTGACCGCAGCATCAAGCTGCATGACTGGCAGCCAAACCCCGACGGCAGCCTCATTGACAGGGGATTTGGCGGCCAGATCAATGCCCCGGGTTGGTATTTCAGTGGCATGGAAGATATCGGCAGCAATGCATCTCAGCACAACACAGCCGAGGACGGCGATACCAATGTCTTTTTTTTCATCCCCGGCAACTGGATCAACATGCAGATGATGTACAACCTCTACACCCATAACACTGCCAATGAAGATTACCGGACCTGGAAGGTGCGGACATTCCCCAAGGATGAAAGCCAAAGTGACGAATGGCATACGGTGAACGTTGACCTGCACAGCCCAAATTATCCCAATAACTATCCAAAAAATTTTGATGAATCCCTGGAAGTCGTCCAGCCTGATGCCGCCCGCATTCGTTTTCACTTTGTAGACTTTCACACCCAGGGAAGCAATAAAGACACGTTGAAAATATACCGGGAAGAGATTACGAACAGCAACCGTCTTGAAACCATGAGTGGCGACCTGGGAAGTGATTTTTGGAAGGGCCCTTATGATCTTGGTTCCAGCCACAATTGCTGGCTGTCATTTCACAGCAACAGGAGAACGCAATACAAGGGCTACCGAATAGACAAATATCAATACCTGCGCGCCGAAGAGATAGCCGCCGGTTACAAGATGCAACGGCGGATCGATGCCGTCCGCGAGGCCATCCTCTATGTCATCGAGTCCACCAGGGGTAAAATCAACTGGGCCCTGACCAGCTTTGAAACCAGCCCCCATACCGGCGACGGGGCCCATATCTGGCAGCCCTTCAATCCCACCCTGGATGATGATGCGGTGCGGCAAAATATCATTACCCACATCAATGCCCTGGAACCGGAGGGCGGCACCCCCCTGGGTGAAGCCATGCAGGATGTGTTCAACCATTTTGAAACCAAGGCCGGCCTGCTGCCCGAATGCACCCGCAACTACACCATTGTCCTTTCCGACGGTTTCCCCTCTGCCGATGATGACTGGTCGAGAGTTTCCGGGGAAACCTTTACTGACCGCGACGGCGACGGCTGGACGGAAGACCCTTATCAGTATGCCACTCCCCCGGATGACTATTTTGACGACGTCGCCCATTTCATGTACACGACCAGCTTCAGGGACCGGACTGCCGTGGCCAACCCGTCATCCTCCTACGACAACATCACCAGCCACATGCTAAGCTTTATCCAGGGGATTCCCCTGCTGGAAAACGCCGCTAACGAGGCCGGTGGCATCTACCTGGCTGCCTACAACAAGCAGCAGCTGATCAATGCGTTTTATTCGCTGGGCCTGTTGATTATCAAAAGCACCTCCTACGTCGCCCCGGTTATTTCCGTTGACACCTCCAACAAAACCCAGAGCGGCGAATACCTGTATATGGCCTTTTTCAAACCCAAGGACGGGGCGTGGAGCGGAAACTTAAAAAAATACCGCCTTGAAAAAAAGATTAAAAGCTCCTGCAGTGCCCGCGCTGAAAAAGAAGAATGGGTTCCCATGGACCAGAATGGGATTGACGCCGTTTATTGCGATGGAACTTTTATAGAAACCTCCGTATCCTATTGGAGCACGGAAAATGACGGCGGCGAGGTGGAACTGGGAGGCGTGGGAGAAGTGTTAAAAACTGCCCTTGAGGGAAGTGATTTAAACGACCCTTATGCCTACCGCCATATTTACGTTTTGAAAAATAGTGGCACCAATACGATCTTCGATCCTGACCACATCTCCAATTCCGACCTTGGCGTTGCCGATGATGCCCAGCGCTACAAAATCATCAATTACATCTACGGCTACACTTTTGATGAAGACGGCAGCAGCAACCATTACCCCACCGCCCGGCGGGCCTGGCCATTAGGCAGCCTGGTCCACTCAAACCCAACGGTCATCAACTATGAAGCGGACGATAATGCTTATATTGTTATCGGCGGCAATGATGGCCTGCTCCATATTTTTGACGACAGTGATGGCACTGAAGTTGCCGCTTTCGTGCTGGAAAACCAGTTGAGTTCCCTGAAATACCAGGACCCCGATGATCTGACGGCCCCCAAACCACTTTATTACGTCGACGGCCCCATAACTTTTTATTACACTTTTGACACTGATGGCAGGATCACCCCGCAGCAGTTGATCATCGGTGAACGCCGTGGCGGCCGGGGCTATTATTCCCTTGACATCAGCAGTTCAGATCCAACAACCTGGACCAAGAACTGGATGATTACCAACGGCGTCAGCGGCTTCGGCGAGTTGGGACAAAGCTGGTCAAAGATTGAACTTGTCAAGCTGAAAACATCTGCCACCTCTTCCAAACTGGCAGGTATTTTTTCCGCAGGCTATGACCCCCAGGAAGATAATGATCCGGCCGGAACCGATACCATGGGACGGGGGCTTTTCGTGGTGGATATCGACCAACCTGAAACCAGCGGCACTTTCCTGCTCCATAGCGTCGGTTATTCAGCTAATCCCACTGACAGTACTCACAAAATGGTCTATGCCATTGCTGCCGATCCGACAGTAATCACCGATGAGCATGGATATCTCACTGATATCTTTTTTGCTGACCTGGGTGGCCAGATATGGAAAGTATCCTATGACAACACCAGCTTTTCCTGGGGTAACCCACAATTGATTTTCACCGCCAATCCTGGCTCCAATGCGGCCAGCGGTTCATCCGGTGGCAGCCTGATATCAAGCAATGATGGGCGGAAAATGTTCTATTCCCCCGGAGTCACCCTCCTGGGAAACTGCAATTACACTGACAGCTCAGGCGCAGCGCGTGATTACCGGACTTATATGCTGTTTACCGGCACCGGTGACCGGGAGAAACCCAAAAATACGAATATCCACGATCGTATTTATGCGATTGTCGACGGAGCACCGGCCAACACCACTTTGGATGAAAGTGACCTGACCAATGTCACCGATGATGAACTCGATATAGATTCCGGAGAGGATGCAGCCACTAAAACAACCATACAAACCACATTGAGTAATGCTTATGGTTGGTACATAAAACTGGATCAAATTCCTGATTTGTTTGAACACGAAGGGGAGAAAATACTTTCACAGCCAGTCATCTTTTTTGGCAAAGCCTATTTTACCAGCTACACACCTCTTTTAGATGATCCTTGCCGCCCTCATGGAGAAGCAAAGGTATACGGACTGAATTATTGTAATGGCACTGCCGGTCTGAACTACAACCTTGGCAATGACGTAGTTTCAGGGACCGACAGAGATAAAAAATTTGATAAAACCGACCGCTATCGAACTATTGGAGAAGCCATTCCTTCAGGAGTTAAGATTGTCATTCGGGAAGGAAAGGTTGCCGCTTTTATCAGTGTCGGCGGCAAGCTTACGGGAGCCGGAGTAGCCGGTAGTCCCAACATCCCCCAACCATCCTTTGCCATTGACATGATCAACTGGCAGGAAATGATTGGCCAATAATCTTCATTTACGAGTTATAACTAGAGATAGTATTGTGATAAACAGGGAGAGGTCGAATGAAAAAATTATTTTGTTTCAACCTTATCATAGTTAGTATAATTATTGCCTTTGCTGTTTCCTCTTCTGCGGCAATATTGCCCCCAAACAGCAGGGCTTTCACGGGCAGGATAACCAAAATATTCAAAAATAAATCAAAAAGAGATTTCATGATTAAAGTCCAAACAAAAAACAAATCCATCGTTGTATCTATACCCCAAAACGATCCATTGAACATGATGACTAGTGTGAAAAAATTTAAGGGAAGGGTGGTCACCATCATTTATTCTTTACCCGACATGACCATCATCAACATCAAAAAACAGGTAAGAAAAAAAGGAAAGAAATACTAGATCAGGGAAAAAGGTGTAAAAAAGCGGGAAGTTGTTCATGGACATAAATGAACAACTTCCCGCTTCATTGTCATAGCGGCAATTTCATATTATTTTAGAACCTATCTCTTCTCCCGCTTCAGTTCCACCTTCACCCGGTTATTGGGATTGGGGCATTCCCAGACCATGACGTCCTTGTCCGGAAACAGGGGAAAAGAGCCGTCAAACTGCAGCAGGTTCACCCAGTGGAAGATATTGTGGTAGAAATATCCACAGAAATCGCCGCACTGGTGGATACCCA
>JANTGH010000173.1 GCA_024763055.1 Desulfobulbaceae bacterium | reverse complement strand
AAAACCCCGGCAGGAAAAAACCTGCCGGGGAAAGGAAGAAGAAATACACCAAAACGGTAATCCATTTGCGCAAAAAACATACAACGTCATTTGCGTGATGTTGCCGTTTTGCTTCGTCTTGCCAAAATCATGCCAAACATTCGATCTTGATGTATTGGCATGAAATAATAACATATAAATTGTATGTATTTTTTTGTTCTATTGTAATGCCAATCTCTAATGTGGAAAAATTACACGAAGATTATCTCTTGCTGGGGAATATTTACCCAATTCTTCAATCGATGTATTGATGCCTTTTTCTACATTTGCCCTGTATCATGGGGCAATGTTTGTTTTAAAGAGAGGAAGCTGTCACAGACATACCGAAACGGCAGTATTCTTTTCGATATTCGACCCCTACGCCATATTGTTTTTTCAACGTATTGTGATTCGTGGACATACCCAAAGATAACAATTTGCTTCGGGTGTCCTGCCAGTTGTCGACAATGGACTGAATGCTTGAATTTAACACGTCATATGCGGGTTCAGAACAGGGATGGCATAGGCGGTTTTAATACGAATTCCCTGTCCAGACAGTTGTAGATTGAAGGATGGCCCATGACCGGATTTATTCAAAATTCTGTTTTTCCACAAAAGATACACATTGGCTCCGATATTCGTTCCTAACCAAGACCGACGCTATAACAATTCCTTTTCACGGGTAGCAACCTGACCGCCACCGGAATCTTCCGGTCGTGTATCCTGGAGAATTGTGGCCCCACTGCAATCCGGTTGAAATATTGCGGGCGAAATAATATCCTGATTGCCTGTTGTTTTTCCTATACACGATAAACTCATTTTCGACATACTGGGCATGGATATATCCCTACATCATAGCTGTTATCAGAATTCTCTTCTTTCCTTCCTCGTACAATCCTACGCAAGGGAATCTCCGACATACTTGGGAAATTGTTTCACCAATTTATTGCCACAATAACATGCCATTATTCCATCTATTATCTGTGCATCTCCCTCCTGAGCAGACTTTGTTAAAAAAATAGTAAAAAAAAAGCATTTCTGTGACCTGAGTGGCAGAAGTACTTATGAAAATACCCTACTGTTCGCTCCAATAAACGGTCCCTTTCCGGGCAGCTCCTCACCGGGCAAGGGCTAATAACATCACCATAAATTTGAGGTAAAACAATGAAAGGAACAATGAAACAAAAATTCGTCATCGCCGTTGTTGCCGGTTTACTTGCAGCCGGTCCCGCCATTGCAATAGAGCAGGAAAAAAAACCTGCGAACGCGCCCATATCTGATATTAACCAGGAAATAACGATTGCCCCTGCCCGGGTCGTGACCCCGGCTCAGCAGGAAATCCTTTCCAATGCAGCAGCTTCAGTCCTGCGCCACATTTCCGATGCGCGTGGTGATATACATGCAAAGAAGCCGGAAGCCGCAAAAGAGGCATTACAAAAAGTCGATAGATTGATCCAGATAATCAAGGCCGGCAGACCCGTGGCCAAGATAAAAAATCATATATGGGTGGCAAAGAAGCATCTTGATTATGAGGACACGAAAGAGGTGGCGGCGGATCTTATTCCCATTTATGCCGACCTTTCTGATATTGAGGATTTTATGCCGGTAGCACAGGCACGGAAAAAACTCAACAAGGCCAAAGAAAGCCTGAAAAAAGGAAATAAAAAAGCTGCAAAAGAGGAGCTTGCCGCTGTTGATGAGGCCATTACCTACAGCGAAATGGACCTGCCGCTGACTGAAACTGAGCATCAGGTTGCACTGGCGCAAAAAGCACTGGACCAGAATAAATTAACCGATGCGGATAAGGCATTAAAAGCGGCTGAAGACGGTGTTCAATTTTTTTCCGTGGGCGTTGAAGGTCCTCTTGTCAAGGCAAAGAGAAGCTACCTGCAGGCGACTAAAAATTATACTGTCAAGAAATTCGAAGCGGCAAAGGCTGACTTGAAAAAGGCTGAGGCCTGGATCAAGCGTGCTGGCCAAAGTAGTGACAAAAAAATTCGAGACGGGGCTGCTGAGCTCGAAAAGTCACTGAAAAATTTGAAAAACAAACTGTAACAGCCTGAATTCGTTATTTTGCAGCAATGCCGGAGACCATGAAATCACAGAATAGCTGTATTGCATTGTTGAGCGCTTGTTGTGAAGCGCAGCAGACGATGAGACAATTTGTGACTGTTGGTTTTGGCCAGTATGCAGTCGCCATCATCTGCAGGACACTGTTGGAGAGAGAGAAAACATCGGCCCGGCAAAACGCTGAGATGGTTGATGACTTCCATGTCCATCCGTGCCTGCAGCAGATAAACCAGGCCGAGGCATTGCCGCAAACAGGAATTTTTCAAGTTCCTGATGTTGGAACGCTGGAGGTGAGCGGTTTTTTGGTAAATTCCTTTTTACGGGCTTCGCAGAGTGGTGAACAGGAGGATCTGTCTGCTGTATTCTCCGGTCTCAACATCCCTGCCGACAGTCAAAAAAACTATGCAAAGGCACTCGCGCATGGGCAGGCAATTGTTATTGTTCGCGGTACCGTCAACGAAGTGGAAACGGCAGCCGATCTTCTGGCAACAGGAAAAGAGGTCGAGGTGGCTGTGTATCAGGGGATTTCCCCGGATTGAGACAAACTGGACCTGACATCCACTACATAATGGAAGGAAAATGAATTCTCAAAACATGATGGGTAAACAGGAAGATGAGGCCGATCGGAAAAAGATTGTGCCAAAAGATTTCGCTACCGTGGCCCTTCTTACACTCAATCCGGCGATTGATATCACCTATACCGTTCCCCGCCTGATTGCGGACCAGAAGGCTCATGCCCTGACCACCCGTTTTGATCCGGGGGGTAACGGTATTAATGTCGGTCGAGGTTTAAAACGGCTGGATGTAACGACGGATAGTTATATTGTGACCGCCGGTGAAACAGGCCACCTGCTGACGCGGCTTCTTGCCCATCATCTTGATATTGTCCATTATGAACGCGTTACCGGCGAGACTCGAATCAACGGCACAATCCTCGAGCAGGAATCCGGCAGCCAATACGAGGTAAGCGGAATCGGGCCGTCCATCCCTCCCTCGCAACTGAAAACATTACTTGATAATTTCGTTACCCGTGCCGGCCGAGGATTTGGTGTGCTGACCGGCTCCATGCCGGCTGATATTTCCACCGAACTCTATGCCGAACTTATCCTGCGCATCCATGAAGCAGGGGGCTTGACCGTAGTAGATACCCATCACGAAGCGCTCCGTCACGCATTAGCAGCCCGACCTTTCCTGATCAAGCCAAACAGACATGAACTGGAAACCCTGGTCGGCCATGAACTGCCGACGATTGAACTGGTTGCCGAACATGCCCGTCATATCGCACGACAGTATGTTCAGTATGTCTGTGTCTCTCTCGGCAGCGAAGGCGCTCTCTTAACCGGTCCCGAAGACACTCTGTATGCGATAGCACCCAAGGTAGAGGTGCAGTCCACAGTCGGTGCCGGTGATTCCATGGTGGCCGGCCTCATTGCCGGCTTTGTGCGCGGATTGTCGTCATCTGACATCCTGCGTTTAGCGGTTGCCTGCGGCGCCGGAACCGTGCAGCAGCCGGGAACGGAACTGTTCATGGCCGATACGGTGGCAGCTCTGGCGCCTGCAGTAGAAATACGGGAACTGGGTATCTGATCATCAACTTCATCGCAAGAAGACCTGAAAACAAAAAAAATGGTGCGGGCCTTGGGTTGATCCTAAAACACTGCCCTGGAGAACTATTATGAAAAATTTATCAACGGACGTCCTGATTATCGGCGGTGGTCCCGGTGGCCTACTCTCCGGCATAACCACTGCACAGTACTGGCCGGGCAAGCGAATTACCATGGTTCGAATGGAGAAAAATGCCCTTGTTCCCTGCGGTATTCCCTATATTTTCGGTACGCTGGGCGGCCTTGAAAAAGACATGCTACCCGGAACCAAACAGCTGAAATCTATGGGAATCGAACTGAAAATCGGCCGGGTCACGGCAATAAACCCGCAGGACCGGGTTGCCATCATGGACAATGGTGATCATATTTTCTATGAACGTCTTGTATTGAGCACCGGATCGGAGCCTTTTATCCCGCCGATACCAGGGAAAAATCTTGATGGCGTTTTCACAATCCACAAAAACTACAGCTATCAGGATCATCTGTTTCGCAAGGTTATCCCGGAGATGAAGAAACTGGTTATCATCGGCGGAGGCTTCATTGGGGTTGAATTTGCCGAAGAAATTTCAAAACGGAATATCGAGGTTCATATTGTTGAAAAAATGAGCCACCTGTTAGTCGCTGTCTTTGATAAGGAGATATATCTCCCCGTGGAACAGTATTTAACCGGCAGGGGGATCCATATTCACTGCCATCGTACTGTTGAAACCATCCTGCCCGCGGATGACCCTGTCAAAGTCGCCGGGGTACAACTGGAAGGCGGCGAAAAAATTGAGGCCGATGGTGTTCTCATTGCCATCGGCGTGCGTTCAAGAAATGAATTGGCAAAAGAGGCTGGTCTTTCTCTCAGCAGACATGGGGCCGTCCTGGTCGATGGGTTTCAACGCAGCCTGGATTATCCAAATCTTTTTGCCGTGGGTGATTGCGCCCAGAAACAGGATTTTTTTACCCGTCGTGAAGGTGGGGCCTTGCTTGCCTCCCAGGCGGCGGCCGAAGGAAGAATCGCGGGCATGAATATGTATTCGCTGCAGTTGCTCCGCCAGAACGGAGGTTCCGTGGCGGTGTATGCGGGCATGGTCGGGGACCTGGCCTTCGGCGCCGCAGGTATGACAGCGACTCAGGCACGACAGACCGGTTTTTCCATTCTTGTCGGTGAGGCCCATGGTCTTGACCATTATCCGCCTGCCATGCCGGGCAGCCATGAAGTGTATTGCAGGCTTGTCTTTACCCGGGAATCCCTGCGACTGTTAGGCGGCCAGATCCTTGGCGGGGCAACCACCGGTGAGCTGGCCAACGAGATTGGTTTTCTGATTCAGAACAGGGTCACAGCCGCGGAAATCGTCGGTTTTCAGACCTGTATGCATCCACGTTTGACCGCCTCGGCCCATCCCATTACCGAGGCAACCGGAGATGTATTGCAGCAGCATCTGCACACCCGGGCAACTTTTCATTAACA
Organism: Desulfobulbaceae bacterium; assembly: GCA_024763055.1. Taxonomy (GTDB): domain Bacteria; phylum Desulfobacterota; class Desulfobulbia; order Desulfobulbales; family Desulfobulbaceae; genus DRLX01. The sequence continues at coordinate 2,208 of JANTGH010000173.1, read as the reverse complement.
TTTATTCTTTTGGAGGAACATCCCATGACACGGATAGCAATCAATGGACTTGGCCGCATCGGCCGTCTGGTTCTTCGCCATTTTATGGAAACGGATCCGACGGGAGTTGAAATTATTGCCGCCAATGATCTTGTGCCCACCGATGATTTAGCCTATCTGCTCAAATATGATTCCGTCCACGGCAGGGCCGCTTTTCCGGTTGCATCCACGCCGGACACCCTGCAGCTTGGTGACCGGACAATTCAAATCACAGCCATGACCGAACCGGAAAAACTGCCCTGGAAAGATATGGACATAGATGTGGTCCTGGAATGCACGGGCCGTTTCACCCATCGGCAGGACTCTGCCCGGCACCTGGAGGCCGGAGCGGGACGGGTGCTGATCAGCGCTCCATCACCGGATGCCGATTATACCATTGTCCTGGGCGTCAACGAAAGCGGCTATGATGCTCAAAAGCATCAAATTATCTCCAATGCCTCCTGCACCACCAACTCGCTTGTCCCGGCCATGAAGGTCCTGCTTGATACCTTTGGAATCGAGATGGCTCTGGTGACCACCATCCATGCCTATACTGCAACCCAGGGCCTGGTCGATCGGCCGGCAAAAAAACCGATCCGGGGCAGGGCCGCCGCCGTCAGTCTTATCCCCACCTCCACCGGGTCCGATATCGCCACCACCAGGGTCCTGCCCGAGCTCGAGGGGCGCCTGCGGGCCATTGCCGTCCGTGCCCCGGTTCCCGACGGAGCCCTGACCGATATCAACGCGGTCCTGAAAAAAGAGACGACGGTCGAAGAGGTGAACAACGCGTTCAAACGGGCTGCGGAAGAGGAACCATTGCAGGGTATCCTCGGCTACAGCGACGAGGAGCTGGTATCGGCGGATATTATCGATGATCCGCGTTCCGGCATCGTTCATGGCCTCTCCACCCGGATCGTCCAGGGGAAAATGGCCAAGATCCAGGTCTGGTACGACAACGAGTTCGGCTATTCCAGACGGCTGCTGGATGTGGCCGCCATGATCGGCTGATAACACCGCTGTCGCCATTGTTCACGGACACAATACCCGAAAAATGAAGGAGCAGAAAAAATGACTGATATTCTCTCAACAAAGCAGGAAATTCCATCATTTGGCAAGTATACCCTGATCACCGGAATTCTCCTTATCCTCCTCGGGTTGATCGGGATTATTCTTCCGGCCGTACTGGCCCTGGGAACAGCGATATTTTTTGGCTGGTTGCTCTTGACCGCCGGAGTTATCTGGGCATTTCATACCTTTCAATACAATCGGAAAAATTTCCTGGATTGGCTAAAGCCGTTTCTTTTGATTCTCTTTGGCTGTTTAATCATCTTTTATCCCTTAACCGGCATAGCGGCTGTCGGCCTTCTCCTGGCGATTTATTTGATGATGGATGCCTTTGGTAGTTTTTCTCTGGCCAAGGCAATTCACCCGGCAAAGGGCTGGGGATGGATGACCTTCAATGGCATTATTTCGCTCATTTTAGCGTTTTTATTTTTAATCAGCGGACCGGTACCATCCATGTGGCTGATCGGAATCTATATCGGCATCAGCCTGTTCTTTGATGGAATTGTTCTTGTCAGCATAGGCAGGAAGATAAAAAAAGTTGAGCAATCTTAAATCTTGTGACTCAACGATGCGGATTGATTTAGAAAAACGAAAAATATCGATAATCCACCCATAATCCATACAAGAAAATTGAACTATGGGACGCTTAATTCTGATTCGTCATGGTGAATCCATCTGGAACCGGCAAAATCGTTTTACCGGCTGGATAGATGTCTCGCTCACCGATAAAGGTATTGCGGAAGCCCGTAAAGCCGGAAAACTCTTAGCCGATGAATGCTTTGATGTCGCCTTTACCTCGGCATTGATACGGGCACAGGATACCCTGTATGAAATCCTTCAACACAACCACCACGCCGGAAAATATCTCTGTGTTCACGAAAAAGATTCACCCTGGTATGAGCATTACACCGCAGATGAAACTGATCGGAACCAGTTAAAAATTCATATCTCCGAGCAACTCAATGAACGATATTATGGAGATCTGCAGGGGATGAACAAGGACAGGGCCAGAGAGAAGTTCGGTGTCGAACAGGTCCGTCTGTGGCGGCGCAGCTATGATGTTCCTCCGCCGGGAGGAGAGAGCCTGGAAATGACGGCGGCCCGGACTCTTCCTTATTTCAACAG
>JANTGH010000172.1 GCA_024763055.1 Desulfobulbaceae bacterium | reverse complement strand
TTATGGTTGTTGGGTGGAGAACTCATCTCCCGTATAAACATGGATGAAGAATTAAGAGAAGTGTCGCCGGTTGATCTTATCAAACAGAATATCGGCTCTGATGGTGGTCCATATTCTCAGCACCTCGACAGCGAGGCACAATTTGATTCATTCGATGCTACCTGTCGAAAATTTCATAAATTTTTAAAAACGACATAATTATCCGGAAAAAGTCGGGCTGCCAATGAGTACCGGGACAGCCCGACTTTTTATTTGTTTACGGTGCCGACTAATGGTATGCCATTAACCCCCGATGGTATGTATACAGTAGTATGATTTGGGGAAGAGGCCATTTTCAACTGAGCCTGGATAGCTTCATGTTGCAGATAGTTCTCGGTGAGTGTGGTGTTGATGATTTTCTGTGCTTCAGCTATTCCCTTTGCTTCTTCAATTCGAATTTCTGCATCCTTTTTTGCTATTTCCCTTTGTGTTTCCTTCTCATCAAGTAATTGCTGTGCGGCTAATTTTTTTTCGACGGCCTGGGTCACAACCGGTGGATAATCAATATTTCCAACAACACTGGAAACCAGAATAAATGGTGTACCCTGCAAATGCTTTTTCAAATCTATTGCCACAGCGGCAGCAATCTCTTCACGTTTTTCTTTTATCTCACGGCTATTCAGGGATTGCACATTTTTACGAACCATTGCACGTAAAGGCTCTTTGATATATCTTTTGTAAAATGCCTCTCCGGCAAAATCCTCTACCACTGTCTTGATGGTACCGGCTTTCACTTTGACAATAGATTGGAATCTAAAAGAGATATTCAATTCGTCCTTTGCAAGTATCTTGAAAGTTTCCGAGTATGTTTTCGGTCTGAAGTCAACATTTGTTACTTCATTTCTCCACAGGGAAATCCCATAGTTTGCAGGTCCTTTTAATTGTCCCCGAAATCCTCCGTTCCCAAACATTCGGGGCTTTTCATAAACATATCCCTCATTTCCTGCTGGAGTGTTCGGGTTGGTTCCAAACATCCAGAGAAAAACGAACAGAGAGACGGCGATAATTACTAAAAACCCTGATAGAACTGAGCCTGCTTTTAAACCGTTCATAAAAACCTCTTAATTTGAAAAGCAAGGATGGATTAGCCCAACAATTAACTATTTGAAAATATGCACATCTGTTTCCAGTTTTCTCCATCTCTGCATTACGTTAACCTTTACTTCCTGTAGTACTGGACAATAATAAAATTTAAATTTTATTAAAATATCTCACGAATTATCTTGAAAGGTCAAATAATTTTGAAAAAAGATATGGTGTTAAGGGAGGGCGTGAAGTGTGGGCATATTGCATGCACCATCTGAGATTAGTGAAGAGCAAAACGAAAAAAAAAAAGCCCCTTGCTTGTATAAACAAGGGGCTTTTTGGTGTGAAACTAAAACTGCGAAAAATCTACCACCAGCAAACGGTCTGGTCAGCGGCAAAGATTTTTTCTACGAGCTGGTCGTAATCAGGTGCATCAACGTTAAGGTCGAAAGAATCAGCGTCACGATCACGGTTCAGGATTTCTACCAGTGTTTTGGTCTCTTCACTGGGAGCTGAACGATATACTTGTAAAATTTTCATCAGATCTCTCCTTATTCAGCACAGGCTGGTGGTGGCTCATAGGACTGTTTCGGGATACCGTAAGGGATAATGTAATCAGCCTCACGCATGGCCTCACCAAGTTCCTTGAGATCAATTTCTTTCATCAGGTTTTCTTCAAGCTCTGCATCGTATGTCTCTTCAGGAACAGGAGCACCGCAACTGTAAACCTGACCTTCCATATCCATGATCCAGGCGATGTTCTCTTTCATATACTCAGAAAAAGAAGGAAATTCACCGTTCAAAATAACGGGATAGCCGTAGTGATTTTCAACAGCAAGTCCAAGGGCGGAGCGAACACCGTCATTATACATGCGGTTAGCTACCAAAATATATACTTTTAAAGATTCCATTTCATAAGCTCCTTATAAAGCGATGTACTTTCCGCATTCGTCCAGCAGAGCGCCGTGGAATGCCTGAGTTCTCATCTGACCTGCAGACAGTCCGGCAGGGATATCTTCAGCAGAGTCATATCCTTCGCAGGTATAACTGTCTGCACAGATTGCGATATCATCTTTTCCACAAAGATCAGCAAGAGCCTCGAAACGGGGATCTTTTGTCAGGTGAATTGATTTGTAAGTAAAGAAAACCATGGGCTGTTTACCGGCTTTTTTTGCAGCTTCGGCAATTCCGACCACGTGCCGCATGTGCTGCGGTGAGGTGACGAAAATAGCAAGTTTATTTGGATCAGCAGACATATGCCTTATCCTCCGTGTAGAAATCTAAAGTTAGAAAGTATCAGCCTTTTTTAACATAGAAGCTGATAAAACCGGATTGCTCTTTCTCGCCCAGGTACTCATGTCCTGCGCGGGCACACCAACCGGGGATGTCATTACGGGAACCGGGATCGGTACCGTCAATCTGAAGAATTTCGCCGGAAGCGATTTTTCCGATTTCTTTTTTGGTACGAAGAAGAGGCATGGGGCAGCTCAGGCCTTTTGCATCAAGTGTGGCAGCTACAGCAAGTCCGTCTTCAGCAACTTTAATGTCACTCATTGGTTTTCCTCCTGGGAATTGTGTTCAATAGACTAAATATGACTTAATTATAAGCCCTGATAATCCTAAATCAGACTACACAAAGTACTCTGAATAATTAACAGATAAAATCTATACTTTAGGCAATGAAATATGTCAAGCCCAAAATGAATGGCTATTCAAGTACTTTATTGAGTTGTAATGTATTGTTATTATTATGTAATAGTTTAATTTGAAAGGGTGGAAAAAAGCAAAATGTGACCTTAGATGCTTGACAAACTGTCTGGTCGAGGGTAAAAATTGCGTCTGGAATATCATTAGGGTTCTCATAATAATTGATTGAGGGAGGAAAGTATGAGTGAAGAGAGTGTAATGGGAAGTAAAGTGAAAGATCTTTACAAAATCTGTTGTAAGTCGGAGTGGAATGCTACGGTTGCAGGGGCAATAGTTGCATTTTTATCTGTACTTATTATGGCGTGGTGGCGGCCATGGGGTGCTGTGGGAGCGATCCGAAACTGGGGTGACTGGATCATCTACGGACTGAATACCATCATTGGAGCCGAGTCCGGTATCCTTGGGTATTATGATGAGGCTCCTGCCGCCGTTCTTGGAAATACCGGATCTGTTATCGGTATCGGTTTCATTGCAGGTGCGTTTATTTCCGCCTGTCTTGGAAAGGATTTTGCCTTTCGTATCCCGCCCTATCGTGAAATGGTAAAAGCGGTTATTGCCGGTATCCTGATGGGTGTTGGTGCGACCCTTGCCGGTGGTTGTAACGTCGGTGGTATGTATAATGCCATTGGTAACCTTGCCGCCAATGGTTTCACCATGTGGATTGGTCTTGTTGCCGGTGTTCTTCTTGGTCTGAAGATGCTCTATATGGAGATGGAGTACATCAGCTGGGGTGATGGCGGTTCTGCAACCATCAATTTACCGGGCGCTGTACAGAATATTCTTGCTATTGCCGGAATCGGAGCACTTATCTGGTGTGCGTATACCTTCGTCGGTCTGGAAGATCTTGATGTTATCCCGTCAATCTTCGGTGACAAAGACAGTGACTATCTTGTATCCCTTGGTGGTATCCTCATGATTGCTGCCGGACTTGGTTACACCATGCAGCGTGGACGCTGGTGTATGGTGCAGGGTTTTCGTGAGCCGCACATGACCGGTGACTGTACCCTTGCTAAATCTGTTGCCCTGTCCATTCTGCTTCTTGCCATAGGTGGTGCTGTGCTGAAATATGCCGTGCCTGCCGCCCACGGCGGTGACGCGGTTCTTGCACCCATCAACTATGTCCGCGGCACGTTCGGCTGGGGCTCTGTTGTGGGTGGATTTATCTTTGGTCTTGGTGCCATGCTTGCCGGTGGTTGTGGTTCCGGTACATTATGGCGTGTTGGTGAAGGTCAGGTCAAACTGATTATGGTTGTGCCTTTCTTTGCTGTTGCCAACTCCCTGATGACCACCTGGTTCAAAAACTTTGGACCCGATGAAATCAATCTGGAGAAATCAGGTGCCCTTGGTTCTTATGTGTATCTTCCAGATGTTATGGGATACGGCGGAACCCTTGCCATGATAGCATTTATCATGATGGTCTGGTATCTGGTGGTTACCTGGAACGAGGATACCAACAAGTTGATCGTGCCCATGTGATAATCGTTTTACACTGTTGTGTATCCTGTGAATAACGGGATAGAGTTGAAAGTCACAATTTCCGTATAATGGAAATTGTGACTTTTTTTTGTGTTTTTTTCAACTGTTGGATAAAACAAGAGTATGGATTCAGGATTTTTACGAAAACAGATTTTGGATAAACGTGACAGACTGAATAAGGCGACCCGTTTGCAGCACAGTGTTGAGATTGTGCGGAGATGTTTGCATCTCAAGCATCTGGCGGATGCGGATACAATCTTTCTCTATATGAATTTTCGTTCCGAGGTGATCACGGCAGATTTTATTGACACCCTGTTGAAAATGGGGAAGCGGGTGGTGCTGCCTGTCACCCTCACCAGAGAGAGAAAACTGCTTCCTGTGTACGTTTATGATATCAACAAAGACCTGGCTCCCGGTTATGCCACTATTCCTGAACCGGTTGCAGAGATTCGCAAAAGCCGGGCTGCAGCACCTGAGGATATCGATATTATATTTTTGCCCGGATCTGTTTTCGACGAACGGGGCGGGCGGATGGGATACGGCGGCGGTTACTATGATCGTTTCGTTTCCCGGAAGGCACCGCAGGCTCTGCGGGTAGGGCTTGCCTACGAGATACAGGTTGTGGAGGAAGCTCCTCTGCAGCCCCATGATGAGCTGCTCGATCTCATTATAACCGAAAAACGCAAAATACAGGGGAGTCGGCAAAACCATGCGAAAAACAGCAATATTTAATGATCCCTTATTTCTGGATCATGATCCAGGCTTCGATCATCCCGAATCGCCGAATCGATTGAAGGTAATCAACGAAGTCCTGGCTCTTGAAGAGGTTAAAAAGGCATTTGTCTATCCGGAATTTACCCCTGCATCCCACAAGGTAATCGGATTGAATCATTCTGCTGCTCTTATGAACAGAGTGAGTGAGACAGCCGGCAAGATCTTTGACGCCCTTGACCCTGACACCAAAACATCGCCGGATTCATACGCTGCCGCCTGTCTGGCTGTTGGTGCATTGACAAAGGGGGTGGATCTTCTGCTGGCAGGGGAGATTGATAACGGCTTTGCACTTGTGCGTCCGCCCGGTCACCACGCAGAAAAAGAGAGATCCATGGGGTTTTGCCTGTTTAATAATGTTGCGATTGCAGCCCGATATGCATTGCAGTCCGGGCTGCAGCGGGTGATGATCGTGGACTGGGATCTGCACCATGGAAACGGTACACAGGACTCGTTTTACGATACGGACAGGGTGTTGTATCTGTCCACTCATCAGTTTCCCTATTATCCGGGAACGGGTGATGTCCTGGAAACCGGAAAAGGAAAGGGTGAGGGATATACGGTGAATGTACCCCTGCCCGGATATCAGGGGGATGTTGAATATGCCGCCATCTTTAATGATATTGTTCTCCCGGTGGGCAGAGAGTATCAACCTGAGCTGATTCTTATCTCCTGTGGTTTTGATATTTATCAGGGAGATCCCCTGGGAGCCATGGAGGTGACGCAAGAGGGTTTTGCCTATCTTACCAGAAGCATGGTTGGGCTCGCAGAAGAGGTGTGCGGAGGAAAACTTCTGGTAACCCTAGAGGGAGGCTACAACCTCACGGGAATGCGTGACGGTGCCATGGCTGTGCTCTCGGAGTTGAGTGGTGTTTCCCTGAAAAACACTCTCTCTGCAAGCCCCGATCAGGCAAAAATAGAACAATTAGCGGATGAAAAACGGATACATCCCGCCATTGATCAGGCATGGGATGTTGCAAAAAGGTATTGGAACTTGTAGAATTGGAAAGCAGTGCTTGTTTGAATCTTTATGTACGGGGACAGAAACTTCAATAAAGAGGCATTTGGTGGAGGATATACAGGCAAAAATACTGGTGGCTGATGATGATATCATGGTGCGGAGCACGGTATCAAAAATCCTTGAGATGTTCGGTCATTCAGTTATATCCGTTGGCGACGGCTCGGAAGCTATCGAAGTTGTTGACGACAGTTATGATGTAATTCTCCTTGATATTGATATGCCGAACATGGATGGTTTCGATACCATCGCTGCTCTGAATACCTTTGATTATGATATCCCGGTTCTTTTTCTGACCGGTGCCGGTTCCATGGATTATGCTGTAAAGGCTATTAATCTTGGAGCGTATGATTTTTTAACCAAACCCATTGAAGATCTTGATCTCTTCAATGTGAAAATCCGGCGTGCCATTGAAAAACGCATGTTCATCCGGCGTGAGCGAAATTACAAGCTGCAGCTGGAAAAAGATGTGCAGACCAAAACCGTAGAGCTGAAAAAGAAAAACGAACTTCTCCTCAGCTACAGTAACAGTCTGGAGAATGCAACCATCCAGCTGATGTCCAGCCTTCAAAATGCCATGGAGGAAAAGGATTTCTACACGGCGGGTCATACCATGCGGGTGACGGAGTATGCAGTACTGCTCGGACTTGCCATGAAACTTCCCGAGGATGAGCTGGTTATTCTCCGACGTGCTGCCCAGTTTCACGATATCGGCAAACTGGTCATTGATCTTTCCTGTATTCAGAAACCCGGAAAGTTAACCGATGAGGAGTGGGCACTCATCCGAAAACACCCGTCCATAGGGGCAAATATTATTCAACCTCTGGGGTTTATGAATAAAGAGCAGTTTATTATCCGTCATCACCATGAGCGTATGGACGGTAAGGGCTATCCCGACGGATTGAAAGGGGAGGAGCTCGACACGCTCACCAAGATACTGATAGTGGTTGACAGTTACGATGCCATGACCTCACGCCGTAACTACCGCCGGAATTTAAGTATGGAAGAAGCGGTACAGGAACTCAAAGATTGCTCCGGAACCCAGTTTGATCCCCTGTGTGTTGACGCGTTTGCCGAGGCCCTTGAAGATTTCACTGCCATTGGTGATGCGTTTTCCCGGGAGTATCTGGAAAAGTTCACGGTGGAGTAGATAAACCAGGCAGTACGGTTTGACCGGGAATGGGTGGTCATACTGCGGACGAAATCCCATTGAATGCACTTGAGTTTTTTAGTAACCATTCAGCGTAAGTGCAGGAAAGGTTAATAAGGCACGGAATGTGACTGTTCAGAGTGCCTTAGGTTCGTTCATTCTTGCCTTCGAAGCGTACTGGTGTTACTCGAGAAGGTTAGAATGGGCGAAGATGAGGTGCTCTG
>JANTGH010000171.1 GCA_024763055.1 Desulfobulbaceae bacterium | reverse complement strand
CAAAGATATGATAATAGAGTTCCATGATATCAAAGGCCACATCATGATTACCGGGCAGGGCAAGACTTGGGATCTCCAGTTCCCGGCGCTGCCGGAGGAAGGACTTGAAGGTGTCCCCTTCGGGATACAGCACCAGATCTCCGCCGATAATAGCAAACTGTAACGATGCATCACTGTTTAATGCCCGTACTACCTCCTGAAATACGGGCGAGTTTTTACTGTCCCCAAGAAAGGCAAAGGTCAGGGGGGCATCCTGATGCTGATAGCGATCTGTTATGGTGGCCAGGGCCTGGTAGTTGAGATCATGTTCCGCAATTGGATGGAGGTCCCCGATTTCTATATAGTGCTTGGCCGGGAAGTAAATAGTAACGGTTTTACGGCATGTTAAATCGTTGTCAGGCCCACGAAGATATTAATTTTTTCCATTCATATCCGATTTTATTTGGTGTCCAAAGTTGCAACATCATGTTGAATATATTATATTTTTTACTGTTTAAGACATGAGATTCGCAGGGAAGAAATACTCCAGTCACATAAAATCTTCGTTATCAAATATGCCATGAGAACAGTAAAAAATCCACAACTGCAACTGGGCGGAACACCCATAGAAAAAATCAAAATTAACCTCAAGTCTCGCGATGACATTCCACCTCTGTTGTTAGGGCTCCAACATATTTACATGACCACTGAACTTCGAGAAAAAGTATTCGCAATCCTGGAAGAACATATCAGCCCGGACACGAATAACAGCACTGGTCGTCCCGGGATGGATCTGTGGAAGATACTGGTTTTCGGTGTCCTGCGATTGAATTTGAATTGGGATTATGATCGTCTGACGGAAATGGCTAACAACCATAAAACAATTCGTATGATGCTTGGTCACGGCACATTCACCGATGATTATGAATATAAGCTGCAGACCCTGAAAGACAATGTCACCCTCCTTACCCCGGAGATTCTTGATAAAATCAATATCGTTATCGTTGAGGCCGGGCATAGTATTGTTAAAAAAAAAGAGGCCGAAGAACTGCAGGGAAGATGTGATTCCTTTGTTGTGGAGACTGATGTGCACTACCCCACGGACATCAACCTGCTTTTTGATGCAATGCGTAAAGTCATCTCTTTGACTGCAACACTCTGTACCCTGTGTACCCTCGGCGGGTGGCGACAAAGTAAACATAATATCAAAATGATCAAGCGACTCTTTCGTAAAGCCCAACAACTGAAACGGTCAACATCCAAAAATCAGGACAAAAAGGATGCACGAGACAAGCTCATCAAAACCGCCCATCAGGAATATATTGACCTCGCGAATACTCTTTTAGACAGATCGCGTGTTACTATCGGGCAAGCGAACTCCGGCGGCCCAATGGCTATTGCCCTGATTTGCGAAATTGAAAGATTTATTGCGCATGCGGAAAGACAGATAGACCAAATTAACCGTCGTGTCATTCTTGGGGAAAAGATCCCCCATGCAGAAAAAGTATTCTCGATCTTTGAAGAGCATACCGAGTGGATCAGCAAAGGAAAAGCCGGTATTCCTGTTGAGCTTGGCCTGAAGGTCTGTGTCCTTGAAGACCAATACGGTTTCATCCTCCACCATCGTGTTATGGAGCAAGAGACAGACGACAAGGTTGCCGTTTCCATGGTTGCTGAAACGAAAGAAAGCTTTTCAACTCTTGCCGGCTGTAGCTTTGACAAGGGATTTCATTCCTCGGCCAATCAAAAAGATTTGCAGAAATATCTCGATAAGGTGATCCTTCCCAAAAAGGGAAAACTTTCTGCAAAAGACAGGGCCAGGGAATATTCACAGGATTTTATTCAAGCCAGACATCAGCATTCAGCCGTAGAGTCGGCGATCAATGCATTGGAAGTCCATGGCCTTGACCGGTGCCCAGACCATGGACTTCATGGTTTTAAACGCTATGTTGCCCTTGCTGTGTTGGCACGAAACATTCAGCAGCTTGGCGTCAAGCTCCGCAAGAAGGAAACCGAATTGCTTGAAGCGCAGGAAAAGAAACTGAAAAAAGCGGCGTAGCACTCCATGCCACCAGCGCCGGCAAGTGGTGTAGTGCGTCCAAAATTCAGGATTTCGCAATATTGATGCACTTTAATCTCAAGTAAGATTTATTGCTATATCAATTGCCAGAAATGATTCTTAAAACTTTCAGGTCGGCTACGAAAAAAGGGCTTTTCGTTCCGGCACTATATAGGCCCAGAATCCGAGGATAAGGCCGATCAGGGCAAGGCGAAACCAGGTTCTCCTGCGAAAATATTTAGCGGCAATTCGGCTGATTTTTTTCATTACATTACCTGTGTTGCTCGTTGCTCATAAAAGGATGTGCCCTTGCTTCAATCCCCGGATTTCGGGCCATGTTTTTTCAGGCTGCTCATTGCAGCGTTGTAGCCTAATTTCATACATTCTTCGCCTCTGCTGAAATCCATATAGCTTATACGGGTAAGATCTGGACTGATCAGAAAGTCCGGGGCATCAACAGTAAATTTGTTTTCGGTCAACGCAGCTTCAACAATATTTACCGATGCTCCTATGATCTCCAGCACGTTTGGTTGTCCGCCCTGTTTCAGCAGGGGAGTGTCCGTCCCGGTGGGCAGCCTGTTGAGATCAACGGCAATAACCTGTTCCGCCCCCATCCGGCGTACAGTGGTTACCGGCACAGGATTAACGAGTCCACCGTCAACCAAGAGATAATTTTCTTTTTGTACAGGGGTAAAAATTCCAGGAACCGCTATGCTGGCGCGAACTGCCTCCACGATGTTTCCCTTTTTCAGAACGATCTCTTTTCCGCTCCGGAGATCAGTTGCTATCGTGCACAGGGGGATAGACGTGTCTTCAAGGGACGTCTCGCCCAGATGCTTCTCAAGGAATTCTTCAATTTTACGGCCACTGAGTATCCCTTCCTTAGAGGGTACCGAAGCAAAGTAGCCAAGGCCTTGCTTCCAGTCAAACCGGGAAAAATTTTCCCGGAGTACATCCAGCCTCCCGGTTGCAAAAAAGGCCCCGACAAAAGCGCCGATGCTTGTCCCGGCTACATGGGTAATGGAGATATTTTTTTCAGCAAGAGCTCGAAGTACTCCGATATGAGCCCAGCCGCGGGCACCACCCCCACCAAGGGCCAGACCTGCCGAACAGATCTCAGTCATTCCGGACAGCCTGTCTTTTGCTGACCAGGACATAGCCGATAATCAGGAAGACGCAAAATGCACCAATACCAAGGGCTATCTGGTGGAGATACTGGTTGACCAGTTCCTGATTGTTGCCGATATAATAGCCGACAAGGGCAAGAATTATGACCCATATCCCCGCACCCAGGCCGGTAAAGGCGGCGAACAAGGGCAGGTTCATGCGGGCAATCCCGGCAGGCAGGCTGATATATTGACGGATGCCGGGCAGCAGCCGGCCGATAAAGGTGGAGATATGGCCGTGTCTGGCAAAAAAATGATCCGCCTTATCCAAACTCTTTTCACTCACCAGGACATAGCGTCCATACTTTTCAAAAAATGGACGTCCCCAGAGAACGGCCAGCCAATAGTTGAAGAGCGCCCCGAACAGGCTGCCTAAAATTCCGGCCAGGATCACCATGGTCAGTGACATTTCACCCCTTGCGGCCAGGTAGCCTGCGGGAGGAACAACGACTTCACTGGGAAAGGGGAAAAACGAGGACTCCAGAAACATCATGACGATGATGCCGGGATATCCCCAGTGACCGACAGTTTGAACGATCCAGTTGACAACGTTATGAAGAATTTCCATGCAAATATCCCTCTTGTTACCCTTTATAAAGAATGAGAACTCCGACCAGCAGGCAGTAGCCTGCAAAAACATACAGCGAGTGTTTGCTCAAATAGCTGATCAACCAGCGAATGGCCATATAGCCGGAGATCAGAGCGGCAAGAAAACCGACCAGCAGCGGCACAAGCAGGCTGTCCGTTGTCGACATGGCAAACAAGTCCTTAAACGCCAGCACACCGGCACCCAGCATTACCGGTATCGACATGAGAAAAGAAAACCGGGCTGCCGCAGATCGGTCAAGATTTCTTGTCATGCCGCCGGCAATGGTTGATCCGGAACGGGAAACACCGGGCAGCAGTGCCAGCACCTGGGAACAGCCGATCCAGAAGGCGTCAAACCAGGTGATCTGGTCCATGGTTCGGCTGCGTTTGCCGATCAGCTCGGCCACAACCAGAAGCAGGGCGGTGATGAGAAGAAAAAAGCCGGTGGCTGTCGCACTGGCAAAAGCGGATTCCACAAGATCCTTGGCAAGCAGGCCAACCACCACTGCGGGAATGGTGGCAATAATCAGATACCAGCCCATACGGGAATTTTCTGTGGCAAAGGGCTTACCTGAGGTCAATGCTTTAAGAAAGTCGATGGCGATCTCGACAAGATCTTTCCAGAAATATACAATAACCGCAAAGAGTGTTCCCCACTGAACCAACACATCAAAAATAAAGGCCTGGGAGGGGGCAAACTGCCATCCCAGAAGGTGTGGCACCAGGACAAGATGTCCGGAGCTGGAAACAGGAATAAACTCCGTCAATCCCTGGACAATGCCAAGGATAACGGCCTGGAATATGCTCATCGTGGATTCTCCTTAAAACTGAACGTTTTGCTGACGATAAAAGCTGTACACGTGTCAACCAGTCGGATGATAACTTCATAGAGTGGGGTTAAGCGATTGCGCAGACTCATTAAGAGAAGAGTACATAACAGGGCCACAACCAGAGATCCCAGGATGTCAAAAGGAAAGTGAAGCCCTGTATACACCCTTCCCCATGCTCCAATTAAAGCTATAGCAAGCAGCAGCGCACCTTTGCTGTGCCATCCTGAACGAAAAAGCAGGGCAAAGGCTGCCCCGAAAAAGAGGGTGGCATGATCGCTTGGAAATGACGTTTCCGGTCCATGTGGAATAAGGGGGTTACAGAGCCCCATCATATAGGGACGGGGATGAAAGTAAAAAAACGTAATCAACTGGTTGACAAGCAGCCCGAAAATTACCACTGCTGCCCCTTCCAGCAAAATCTTCTTTCCCTTGTGATCAGCGGTGAACCAGAATATCGCCATACAGGCAATAACGAGATAAGGCGTAAGTTCCGCCGCTATTACGGAAAGAAAGTCAAGAACCGGTTGGTCCCCGGCCCCTTCATGCAACCAGGTAAACAATATTACATTCATCGTGTTCTCCAGGAGTCTTTCAGTCATCCTTGATCTTGAGCACTTTCCCGGTGATGGGGTCCACAAATACCTCTTTTTTCTTGCCGTTTGTCTGCAGGATCTTGACCTCATAGACGAGATAACTATCCTCTTCATCCACCTTGGCCTTGACAACCTGCCCGGGCACAGCCGCCTTAGCTGCCTGGATCGCAGGGATTATAGGAACTTTAATCTGCTCCATTGCCTTGGTCTCGGAGTCAAAAATTCCAATCTTAATGGAACCTGTAAAATCCTTGGCCAGCAGACAGGTCGAGGTGAACAGCACCATAGACAGAGAGGTTACGACAATACGCTTTTTCATTTTTTCTCCTGAAATATGTTCAAATTGGTCGATTGAAAACAGATGTTGTTTCCGATAGGCACTGAGCCTGCCTCAACAATTTAGAACATCCTATCACACGAACATTACCGGAAGATTATCCCAACATTATCATTTGGTAATGTTGGGCATATGATGAGGGAATGATCCGGCAGGAGGGCAGGGTGTATTATGGCGATTTTGACTGGGCAATGACGAGCACCCGGCGGTAGAGTCTTAAGACTCTCTCTGTAATCTTTTCGACGGAATAATTTTCGGAAAATTCTCTGCTGTTTGCCGACATGGCGGTCAACAGCCGGTTATCTTCCATGACCGTAATAATTCTTGCCGCCCAGGCACCGGTACTTTCAGCGACAGCAAAACCATTGGAGCCGTCCTTGACCAGGTCATAAACTCCGCTTGCGCGTACAGCCACTACCGGGCACCCTCCTGCCATGGCCTCTAGAAGTACCATGCCCTGGGTCTCAGAGGTGGAAGCAAAGACAAAAAGATCCGCAGCCAGATAACAGCGAACGACCTCATGGGGTGGCAGGTTGCCGGTAAAAATGATTGTTTCAGCCAGCCCAAGCCTCTTGACTTTATCCATAAGTCGCCCTTTTTCCGGACCATCACCAACAAGAAGACAGCGAAAGGATGTATCGCAGCGTTCCTTTACCTTGGCCAGCCCGTCGATGAGAAAATCGAGATTTTTTTCTTCAGCCAGCCGTGAAACCGATACCAACAGTTTCTCGTCTGCGGCAACATATTGACTGCGAAGTTCCTGAACCTGTTCGTTCGACCAGTCTGCATATTCATTGAGGTTGATGCCGGTGGGAATTGTCTCGATGAGGGCGCTGACACCGAGATTCCGGAGATATTCTTCGGTGGAAGCGGTCGGGGTAATAATGGCATCGCATCTGTTGGCAAACTGTTTGATGACAAAATGAGCAACAAGGTTTTTCAATGCCGTTCCCGGCAGGGGAATGTAGTGGGTATAATGTTCCAGCCGGGTGTGATAGGTGAACACCACCGGGATGTTCTTTTTTCGGGCAAGTTGCAGTCCTTTTTTACCCAGCCAGAATGGATGATGAATATGGACCAGTTCACAGTCGCATTTGTTGAATTCAGTCTTGATTTTCCGGGAAAAAATGTTGGCAACGGGAAAGCTGTCTACGCTCAGGGACAACAGGCCGGGACAGCGGAATACGCTGCCATCCGGCGGATCCTGCCACGGTTGTTGATAGGTCGGCGCAAATATCTTGACGCGATGCCCCCCGCGAACAAGCCCCCTGTACAGTCGGTCAATGGAGAGTGGAACACCGCCGATAAAGGGCAGGTAGTTATTGGTGAACATGGCCACGCGCAGCGGTACCTGTGCAAGCGCCTCTTCATCCACACTGAAATCCCGGTACAGATGTTCCTGGCCGATGATCAGGGTGTAGATCTTTAAGGCAACAATGCTGAGCAGGGTAATGGCCAGCAGGGCATTGAACAGGTTCATATAGAAAAAGGAATGGAGAAAGAGTTTCAGCGTTTCCATTTTGTCCCGCAGATAACTCTGTTGACTTGGAACAACGATATTGCTGCAGGTTACCTGTTCGGGTGAGACATTGACCTTGACAAACTGATAATGCTTCAGTCGCTTAAGGAGCAGGCCGCCACCACCACCGGCAATAATACAGTGAACGCCCTGCGGCCAGGACTCATGGAAGACTGGATAACCGGCTGAAAAAACGGTTGTGTCCTTGAATTTGGATACCAACGTCAACAGTTGCTGTCGAATTGTTTCGTCAAGAACAAAAACTTTTTCTTCCGGGTCAAAGTCCGGTAGAGAAATCAGCGAGTGATTGAGAAAAACAAACCGGTAGGCCAGGTTCCTTGAGCG
>JANTGH010000170.1 GCA_024763055.1 Desulfobulbaceae bacterium | reverse complement strand
ATTACTCCACCATAGCTGCAGTTTAATTTTGAAGAATCATTAAGGCTAGGTACATTGGCGACCATGACCGTAGTCGCTCCGGGAGTCCAGGGAGCGGCTGTAGCGGGAACACATGGTGCGGGTGTGGGAGTATAAACCCCAAGTGCAGCCGTTGTGGCTGCAGAAGTAGCCGCTGCTACTGCCGGATTCGATTGAGTGGTGCACATCGCGAATGAGACAATATTTTTTATGGGTTTATGATCCATAATATTTGCAGCCGGGGTAGTGGTCAAAACCTTATTTTCAGGTGTTACCACAAGGGCACTCGGCGCAGTGCCGAAACTGCATTGCAACATTGCTCCTGCACATACTTGTTTTGCCATATTATCTCCTCTATTGGCCACCCTATTAATAATCCGATGGCAAATCACTACCATCCAGGCGCTTGACCATAATGCCACTGCCGGTGTCAGCGCAAATCAAAACAATTTCACTCTGATTAAAAAAAGCCAGATCAAGAGCTTTTTTTGTGTCTGAGTATGGGGCCGGAAGTGATTTCATTTTTTTGTCCAGACCGTCCCAGACCAACCATTTATATTCGTTCGAGCGTAACAGCACAGCAGGAAAACCGTCCGGCCTGACTCGAACTGTAGCTGAACCAATGGGCAACATTTCGTTCCATGGCAGAATTTGTCGGTATTGTTCAACTATTTTTTCTTTAGCGTCGTATTTCCATACAATCAGCTCTAATGATCGTGAGTCGGCCAAGCCTGACCTGACAAGCGTTGCTCCATATATCTCATCACCAAACCCTAGCGTTGCTCCTCCTGCCACGAATTCATCATTATTCCAGGTAAGCAGTTTCTGTAAATGTCCTTCCGATCCGATCCGGTCAGGCCAAGGTACAAGATAAAGGCTGAGTTTTTCTTGGTCGTAGCTTAAAAACGTAACAAGTTTTGTGCTGTTGGAAAGCGTATGGCTCATCATCCATTTGGGGCGCGCTGCCGCTATGCTCACCTTGCCGTCTATTTTTGCTATGTTAGCAGGCTCGTCTTTCTCAAGATTAATTACTTGCATAGATGAGCTGTTTGGCTTAGAGCCGTCCAGCCATATAATGGCAGCTCCTTTTTGCTTGATTAGCGGATCATCAGCTGATTCTATATACAAAGGCGGTATGATTTCAGGCTGTCCGTGAGGAAGTTTTATTTCAGCAACATGGCGGGTATTGTTCTTAGTCCCTGTGTCGTAATGAGTGTACTTTAGATTTTCTCCCTCGATCCAGGCAATCCATTTTCCGCTGGACCGACCGTTATTTGGAGGTTTAGACATATAAGGATGCATTGTCGGACTCGTTTTGCCGGCGCTATAAATGCTCTCCAGGCCACCCTTAACTGCAATTCTGAATTCAGCTAGCGTAATTTGGGACGGTTTTGCCGCAGAGTTGACAAAAACTCCATTCACCTCACTTGTCTGGACACTATCGAGAAAAAGATTGTTAACGGCAAACGGGGTGATTTTTAGCCGGATAGGTTGCGACTCAGCCTGATATCGATTGTCGGTGGAGAAATACACCGCACTTACGGCGTACTCCCCTGGAGCGCTCAAGTGAATTTTATTTAGTAAATCCACTCTGGTACGAAATTCTCGGTCCGGCAGTATCGTAATCATTTGCGGGATATCATCAGGAGGTAATTCCCTTTTTTCAAAAGTTTCTATGCCGCTTTGAATCTCAATAACCCGAAAAGAGGTAATCCCGTTGCCGCAATTGGGATGGAGCAGTTCAATGGCCTCGTTTCCTGTATTTTTAAGGGTCAGCGTACAAAGAGGACGTTCCCCTGCAAGAAACTTTGTCTTGTTAATGGTAAGCCGTACTTTTAAACTGTGGTGAGGATCAGCCTCTCCCTCACGGGGTAGAGCCACCATGGTAATCACAGAAAAAACAAAGAATATTATGCAAAAATCGGCAAATCGTATTTTCATAATAAGTCAATATGTTAATTAGTCACCAAATAGCGGCGGCAGGTCGCTGCCGTCCATTTGTTTAACAGAAAAGCCGCCGATTGCCTCAGTGCAGATCAAAACGACCTCACTCTGGTTCAAAAACGCCAGATCAATTGAACTTTTAGTGTTTGTGTATGGAGCCGGCAGGGGTTTAATTTTTTCATCTAGGCCGTCCCATACTGACCAGTTATGTTCAGTAGAGCGTAACAATACAGCTGGGATACCGTCCGGCCTGACCCGCACTGTGGCGGAACCAATTGGTGTCATGCCGCTCCATGGCAAAATTTGCCGGTATTGTTCGTGAGTTTTTTCTTTAAAATCAAATTTCCATATAATAAGTTCCAGGGTACGGTTATCAGGCACTCCTGACCAGACAAGCGTTGCCCCGAAAATTTCATCGGCAAAACCCAGAGTAGTGCCGGAAGCGATAAATTCATCATCCCAACTAAAAAGGTTGTGAAGCTCAATGGCCTGAGTTGAACTGTCCGGACATGGCGACAGGTAAAGCCCTAGTTTATTTCCTGTGTAGCTGATGAAAGTCACGAACCGTGTTCCATCTGACAGGGTATAGTTCTTAATCCACCGAGGCCGTTCAGTAGTTATTTCATACATTGCTTCAAGCTGACCGCTGATCCCGGAATTCGAGGGGGACAAATTCATTACCCGCAGTGACCACGAGTTCGGAGTTGAGCCGTCGAGGAGAAGAAGTGCTGCTCCTCTGCAACCCGCCTCTGCTTCTCCGCTGTCTTCAATATATAGTGGTGCAATGATTTCAGCGAATGAGTCAGGCGCCTGGAAGGAGGCAGTTGTCGCAATATCACTTTCCTGGTCAAAATAAATAAATTGTAACCGGCTGTTTTCAGCCCAGGCTATCCAGTAGGCTGGAGCCCATTGGCCATTGGCAGCCAAAGACATGATCGGTTTTGGTATTGACTCGACTTTTCCCAGCGATTTTAATCTTTCAAGCCCCCCTTCCGCTTCAACCCTGAACTGGGCCAGGACGATTTCAGAAGGCTTGGAAGCGGGATTGACAAAGACTGCGTCCACTTCGCTGCTTTGCATACTTGCAATATACAAATTGTAGACGGATAACTGCCTGACTCTGAGTCGGGCGATCTCTGATTCGGCTCGGTCTCGACCATCATTGTATAAAAATACCGCAGAGATGGCGTATTCACCCGGTGTCTGTAAATTTACGCTCTCAGGAAGAGAGAGTCGCACCTGAAAATTTTTCCCCGAATCAATTGTGATCATTGGGACAATATCTTCATCGGCTGTTTCACCTGTGGTAAAGGTCTCGTCACCGCGAAAAAGTTCCATCACTCGGTAGCCGAGCATTTCTCCCGCACTTTCAGGATGAACCACTTCAAGCGGCCCAGTCCCGATGTTTTTTAGGGTTAATGTACAGCTCGGACGCTCCCCTATGAGGATTTCCGGCTGGTCAATTATAAAATCAACATTTAATCCCATTTATTTTCTCCATCAGGATACCTTAGTTTATTTGAACAGTTAGAGTAACTTCTTTGATATTTGTGTTGTCATTTTTGTCCGTCATTTTTATTGTTCCAGTATAAGTGCCGGTAGCCCTATATTTATGTTTAGGGGCCGCGCCGGCGCTCATTATTGACGCGTCTCCGAACTTCCAGGAATAAATATATTCGCCCGAACCACCCGAAGGCGTAACGCTGAAACTTATTTCCTGGTTTACGGCAGCAGGAGAGGGATTGGCCGTCGGGCCGGCTGTAATGCTGATCGGCTCTGTGATGTGTACTGTCAGGCTTCCTTTCGCTGATTTGCCGGCATCGTTTTTGTCGGTTACTTTTACCGATACCGTGTAATCACCGGCATTCACAAATTTGTGGGTTGGATTCTGAGCTGCGCTCATCACTGAGCCATCGCCGAATTTCCAGGAATAAATATATGTGCCGCTGCCCCCGGAGGGTGTAACGCCGAAGTTTACGTCCGTTTGCTTTTTAACATATATTTTAGTGTGCCTTCCCTGGGCCATGGGGACAGCATCAAAACTAAGCGGGTTGGTGTTGTTGTCCTTAATGTTGCCATCCAGGATATTCCAGCCCCTGAGCTGTAAAAGACAGCGAGAGCAGTGAAATCCTTCGCATGTGCGATAACTCATAACACAAACGCCGTGTTTCGGGTCGCCTTTTGGGGCCATGTAGTCGTTATAAGAATCGTGTCGTTCATTTTTGTAGCCTCCGGCATGTTCATTAGACGGAAATTTGCCGGGAGCATGTACCTTGAAAATCACATGGCCGATCTCATGAACAGCAGTTGAGGTATAATCCCTTTTTTTTCTGGGCTTAATACCTATCTTTTCCATATAGGTATCTTTACCTCTCATTACAAAAGCGCCGGCAAAATGTGTACCCCGCCCTCTCAGGCCCAGACCAAAACCGGCTTCAGCTTCGAGATTAGTTAAGGCTCCACTCTGGACTATAGTTACTCCGGGAAGAAATCCATTTTTCGTAATGTAACGCATGAATCCGGCGTAGATATATGATTTGAATAAATTTTTTATTATTGTTCCTTTCCAGTAATTCGCATTTTTGCCAAGGCCACCGACTGTCAGGTAAGCATGATGCGGGCCACCGGCCTGAGCATAGGCCCAAGTGGGACGGGCTGGAAGAATAAAACCATTATCAACATCAATGTCCGCGTCACCGGGCAGGTTACGGTACAAAAGTTTATCTAGATCAAATTTTTTGTAATGAGAGTGATTAGCGAAAAGTTTGGCATCCTCAATACCATTGGTTACAGCCTTTTTCCACTCATCACCAGTAAGCTTTTCAGGCTTGATGACAAGCATACCTTCCTTGTTTTCTTCACTCAACGCAGGATCGTATTCAAACTCGCAAAAAGCTTTGGCATAAGCAACGCGAATACCATCCCCGTGACTGCCGACCTTACCATCGGATATACGATCCAGATATATATCCGGCAAACCGACCCAATTATTCCCAGCGTCAACTACGCCAAACTTTTTGGCAAAGTTTTTTCTGTCTGTTTGACTCCGGGCCTGGGTATCAGGACGTTTAAAATAATGATTAATCATTTTGAGTTTGTATTGGTTCCAGCCGGTTATTTCCTGACGGACAAAGCGGCTTATCCTTATGCTGCGCCAAACCACTAAAGTTCCTGTATCAACCCGAACAGCCTCACTTTCACTTCCCTTAGTGCCTTCAATTGTTTCAGGACCGACATAAGCTCTTATCCGGTAACGGTCTCCGGCGCACCGGCTGGGCGTGAATATTATGCCTGCCTGGCCATCTTCATTTGTCAGGCATTTAACGCTGTGGGGATGGTCGCTGCCGGAAACTGTTTCAACTTCTTTTAAACTCAGGGGAGAATCAAGAACGCGTTTGTTACCGCCTTGTTCATCGAGTATGTCATTGGGCGGGGTTTCGTGTTCAGCATTGAATCCAGGAAATGTTCCTGTCATAAATAAATTTTTTTTCGGATCACTTCCACTAACAGCACAACCTCGCTTGCCGCCGCATTCCTTATGGCAGTTGTTAACCTGCGGGTCATCTGCTTTTGGGTCAAATTTATATTTGTCCCATACCTCTTCCATGTAATATTTTGCTCCCTGGCCGGCATCGTAGGTCGGTGGGGTAGGGTGAGTGACGCTGTATGCAGATCCTATAAGCGGAGGTTTGTTAACCTGCTGATGAGCTTTACGGTTTTTGTCGAATGGAGGAAGGTCATAAGGTTTTAGAAGTTGAAAGTAAACATCAATGTTGTCTGCAGGTTTCCATTTTTTTTCGGTCGGCCAGAATTCTTCCACCAGGGCTATCAGTGGGATTTTTCCTAAAACCGGATTTTTTGCGTAGCATCCATTTTCAAAATCATAAACAGAATCATACATTTTCATTCCGTTTATAGAGGTATCCTTATTAGGGTCTGGGCCGCTGCTCGGGGTAAAAAAAGACCAGCCGCCAGGCAGCCTGATCTTGGCAAAATTTCCTTGTGTTTCATCAACCCCATCCAGGTTGCCGTTTTTGTCTTCATCAGCGGCAATCGGCAACTCTCCTCCTCCTGTTGTTTCTCCGCTGCTGTTGTAACTGCTGCCGTCAGCCGTGCCGTTGTATTTTTGAACCACCCACTCCTTAAGCCTTTTTTTCAGCTCAGTCTCGGCTGCCGCATCATCCCCGTTACCACAAAAATTTTTCTTGAAATATTCCCATACAACATTATAACCGGCCTGGTTGGCAGTGTTACGAACTCCGACAGGCATGGCAGTTTTGCCAGCGGCAATGCGATGATTAAGGGGCCAGTAAAAAAGGCCGAGAACCTGAAGCCGGGCCAACCGGCCCGCCTTGGTATTGATTTTCCAGGGAAACAGATTTTCGATATCTCCCAGCATCAATGAGATTTTGTAAACTGGCCTGCCGCGCAATGTATTGAAAAAGCCCCCTTTTTTGTCATCCGGGGCAATATGCCCTATGTCTTCAGGTTTTGTTTCAAGTTTTTTATTTGCCGGGATGGGTGTAATGTTTTTGGGTTGAGCCGGTGGTGGATTGCCTGTATAAGAATTATTGTCATGTACTTCAACAAGTTTCGGCTGGGTCTCTTTCTGCCCGGCCTTACCGTCTTTTTTAAGTTTGAACATGCATTGAAATTTTTCAATGGCAGCTTTGGTGTTGGGACCTCGGATACCATCGACAGGGCCGCTGTATATTTTGAGATTATTCAGACGCTGCTGCACCCCGGAAGTACACCATTTATCAGGGGCTTGTTCCATAATGGGATTCAGCCGACCGATCTTTAATTCCCAGGAAACAGGCACATCTCCTTCAACTGCACCCTTGATTTTTTTAACCTTAGGTTCAGTTGACTCAGTATCATTTTCTTCAGATTTTTTTGCTTCGTCAGCTGACATTCTAACAACAAGTTTTCCCTTTTGAGCCAATATGGGAATGTCTTTTACAAAAATCTCTCCCTGGCCATCAGTTTTTGCCTTGTATGATTTGCTGCTGTCGGCAATTTTAAATTCATATTCAGCATCCTTAATCGGGGTAAAATCAACGTTTAGAATTTGCAGATTAAGATTTGACTGTTTGGGCTCAATCAACTTGTAAGTATATTCAGCATCACTGTTTTTTTTATCTTTTCCCTTTTTTTCCGGAAGTTTAACGGTGTCTCCGTTGCTACCGGGCTTGCTTTTGTCACCCTTAAACAACAGATGGGGATTACTACGTTTTTTCTTTAGAGATTTGTTGACGGATGAATTCCAGATCGTTTCCCAGTTAAAATAGTTATACTGAGCAGCAATTTTACTGAATAGTCAAATCGTTCAGGCTTTCATCAGGTAAACTGTTGGTATTGAAAACAATCAATGATAAAAACGTACATCCATCTAATTTTCCTTTTCTGTAACTACTCATGGGGTAAGCGCTATAACTTCGCTAACCCTGTAATTGTAACTGGTTACAGGGTGCCGTAGATTTTCGTGATCAGGTCGGCGCAGCG
>JANTGH010000169.1 GCA_024763055.1 Desulfobulbaceae bacterium | reverse complement strand
GCATCACCGGGGCCGAGGTCAATCTATCCTTCATCATTGGTCTGATTACGCTGCTGGGCGTCGGGATCAATCACGGCATCGTCCTGCTGCATTTCATTAACCGTTATCGTGACGAAGGGATGGATATCATCCCCGCCATCGAAAAAGCAGCGGAAGTGCGGACCCGCCCGATATTGTTAACGGTACTGACGGCCATGATCGCCCTTTTCCCCATTGCGCTGGGCATCGGCATCGGCTCGCAGATACAGCAGTCGCTGGCGATCAGCGTCATTGGCGGCTTGCTGGCAAGCATCTTTTTCACCTTGAACGTTCTGCCGCTTCTTTATCGCCTGCTGCATCAACAGCAGGAGAAATAATGGCATGAATATGAATATTCACCTCTTTCAGTGGATTCACACCGGAGCAGGCAGTCATCCGCTGCTAGATGGTCTTGCTGTTTTCTTTGCTGAAGGCAGCCCTTATCTGCTGGCATTACTCTTTACCGTTCTATGGTTTTTGGTAGGCAGTAAAAGAAAAACTATTCTCCTGGAAGCAAGCGAAGCCGCAATCATCGGCCTGGTTATCAATCAGTTGATCGGCTTTTTCTATTTTCACCCGCGCCCTTACGTGCTCGGCCTTTGTTCTCCCCTTTTCCCCCATGGCCCGGAAACTTCTTTCCCCAGTGACCACGCCACCTTGCTGTTTGCCGCTGCAAGCTATCTGCTCATCAACAAACGATGGTCTGCTTGTGGCCTTTTGCTCCTGGCCATCGCCCTCTTGACCGCCTGGGGACGGGTGTATTGCGGCATTCATTTTCCTTTTGACATGGCCGGCAGCCTGGTTGTCGGGCTGGCAAGTGCCGGATTGATGTCTCGATTTTCCAGCCACCTGCAGCCCTTGAACGCAAAGCTGATCCGGATCAGCCATCAATTGACTGGCAGGTTGACAAGCAGAAAATGAAAACATCATGAGCAAGCCAAATAAAAAAATAATGCGTCTCATTGCCGTCATTTCGATCATAAGTATTCCTGTTCCCCTCTTTTTTCGTGCCGTCGCAATTACTGAATTGGAATTATCTAAGCCTGAAAAAAATACAGAAACCACCCGTTATTGATGATAAAAACTATTCTTTTGCCGTATTTGGTGACAACAAAAATTCATTTTTTACTTTCAACCAACTTATCGGCCATATCAATGACACAAAACACTAGTCATTATTACCGGCGGGCTGGAGCAGAACTTGGTGGAACAGATAAAAATCATTATTTCAATCACTATGTTGTGGTTACGATTAACAAGAGCACCATCTCTTATAAAGTTCAAACAGTGCGTAAGGCTGCAAATAATGTAATGAGTTTATTTTTCCATAATATGATCGAATTTATGTCGATATATTGTCTGGCACATTGGGATCTCCTGCTGATTTTTTGAGGTATCTTATATTTACTTGCTGATTGCCTCACGACAAGAAGAAAGATCAAATAAACTGCATGCTTCATATTCATGAATTGTTGACCTTCATTACCCAACATGCCGTTCTGACCTACGGGGCAATCTTCCTGATTTCCCTTTCTGAATCCCTGGCGGTAGTCGGTTTATTTATCCCCGGCACGGTGATTATGTTCGGCATCGGGGCGGTGGTCGCCACAGGCAGCCTGGAGATTAAACCCGTCTTGCTGCTGGCCATAGCCGGGGCCATCATCGGTGACGGCATCAGCTACTGGCTGGGGCACTACTACCGGGATAATCTGCGAAAGATCTGGCCTTTTTCCCACTTCCCCGGCATGCTCATCAATGGGGAGGCCTTTTTTGAACGCCATGGGGGGAAAAGTGTTCTGCTTGGACGTTTTGTCGGGCCGGTACGCCCGATAATCCCGGTCGTAGCCGGAATGCTGGGCATGAGTCCCGTGCATTTCAGCATCGTCAATGTGCTCTCGGCCATCGGCTGGGCCCTGGTCTATATTCTGCCCGGGGTATTTTTCGGAACATCGCTGGAAGTGGCGGGGGCAATCAGCACACACCTGGCCATACTCATTCTTTTGTTCCTCGCCATTTCCTGGATTGCCTTCTGGTTTGGCCGCAAGCTGATATTGCTGGCGGTCCACCGAGGCCCAACCTGGCTTGTCTCATTGAAAGAATGGAGCACTACTGATACGCCTGCCCATTGGCTGCTGTCTCCTCTGAAACGTATCCTCTCCCGGCTGTTCTTTCGTTTGTCAGGTGATGAATTATTTTTTGTCTTTCTGATCCTGATATTGTGTACAGCCGGATGGGGATTTTTGGGCGTTTTGCAAGATGTCCTGGCCAGAGATCCGCTGGTACTGGCCGATCAGGCTTTTTATCATTTTTTTCAAGCTCTTCATATACAGTTGGCAGATCGATTTTTCATAACCATAGTTGAGCTCAGTGATCTTTCTGTCACGCTTTGCCTGGCCGGCGTGGTTCTCCTGGTGCTGCTGGGTAAACGATGCTATCGCAGCGCGGGATTTTGGGCGATAACCATACTTGGCGGTCTGGCAGGGATTCAATCGCTTTCATGGTTAGTCCACTTGCCACAGCCCGTAGTCATCTCCCATGGAACCCTGTCCCATGGATTTCCCGACAGCCACACAGCCATAAATGTAATTTTCTATGGATTTTTCGCTATCTTACTGACCAGGGGCCCTTCCAGCGCCTGGCGTTGGGGCCTTTTCATCATTGTAGTTCTGCTCTCGTTTTTTATCGCTCTCTCCCGGGTTTACCTTGGCATTCAACCTCTATCCACGGTCCTGGGAGGATTTTTCATCGGCACAAGCTGGATAACCCTGCTTGGCATCGGCTACCTGATGCAACCGACTGAAAACGTACCCCGGCGTCGACTGGGGTTTGTGATTTTAGTCGTCATCGCCGTCGCCGGCAGCTGGCAGATAAAGCAGCACAGCAAAAAGGAGCTTGCTTTGTACGCCCATCAATACAATATTCAGTTCATGTCGCGCGCAGCATGGCTGGATCATGGCTGGTCCGAACTCCACACCTGGCGAATCGATATGTTCGGTGAGCAGGAACAACCTCTCACTGTCCAGTGGGCCGGATTGCCTGATAAACTGGCCCGCTATCTGTTGTGCCGGGGATGGCAACACCCGCCGTCGTTGAGCTTGAAAAATTTTCTGGAGATGTTTACTCCGGATATGCCGATTGAAAAGTTGCCCGTTTTGCCGCATTTTCACAACGGCCGGGTTGATCACCTGCGCTTGGTTTATCCGAACAAAGATAATCGTTGGCTATTACGCCTGTGGCCCACGGATGTCAGGATTACCAAGAACAATATCCCTCTTTTTATCGGTACAATAGAAGTGCAGCATCACCGTCAACTCACCGGGCTGTTCTCTACGGCACAGGATACGAACGAGTATGACTCACCCCTGCTCACCCTGGAGCAGGAGCTCCATAAGAAATTCACTGTAAAGCCGGTCAATCGAGAAAAAATCGAGTTGCACATCAGTCACGAACCCCACCGGTTACCCTGGCAAGGCAGGGTGCTGCTGATATGGAAAAAAGCAAATGGAAGGATACCAGGCATGTGTTCTCAGCAGCCGGTCAGAACGGGGAAGCATCATCGCTGAAATCTGCCGAAACTTTGGTTATCAGACTGCACTGATACCGGACCAATTCACGGGTGCTTCCCTCAGGCTTATGAGGGAAGCACTGTCCGAAGCCAGTGCCGGAGGGATTGCTGCGGATGGCCCCTTGGGACCACGCCATCAGGTAAAAAGCGGCGTGATACGGCTGGCTTCGGCTCTCGGATTTGACCTCCTGCCGGTTTCGGTGGACAGCTACCGGAAAATAATCTATAAAAAACGATGGGACAGGATGGAAATTCCACTGCCGTTTACAGC
Source organism: Desulfobulbaceae bacterium (assembly GCA_024763055.1). Lineage (GTDB taxonomy): Bacteria > Desulfobacterota > Desulfobulbia > Desulfobulbales > Desulfobulbaceae > DRLX01. The sequence goes on along the minus strand of JANTGH010000169.1, from coordinate 3,628 downwards.
GGTATCCCTGGTTGTTGGTGCGCCCATCAAAGTGCCGCCTAAACTTGGTCCAGGACAGATAAGGCTCTGGATGAAAAAACTTGCCAAAGCCATTGATATACAGGACAAAAAGGCCGAAAGCATGATAATAAAATGATGGAACAATGAAAAGATTAAAGGCCATACCTCAGCATGTACCTTCGCCGATTTCAAGGCGCATCCTGAGGTATTTTGGATTGGCGATACTGTTTTTCGCTCTGTCTTTCACCTCCGTATATTTCGTTCACCATTACTTTTCAGGAGGGTCGTTACGAATACCATCCGGGCTGCTTTCAGTTCACATCATCAGCAGCCTGGCGATTCTGCTGGTCCTGTATTTCCTGGCGGACGGGCTGCGCCTCTATTGCGTTATCCGGGCGATAGGGTTCCGCATCGCCTTCGCATACATTGTCAAACTCGTCTTCGTCAATATTTTCGTATCCAGCGTCACCCCCCTTGCTACCGGTGGCGGTGTGGTTCAGGTCTATTTCATGAAAAAAAAAGGCATGCCCATTGGCGAGGCAACCGCCGCCACATCAATCAGGACCATACTGGCTGCCTTGATACTTTTTACGCTCACACCGGTTATCATTTGGTCCAAACCGGGCGTATTTCGTCTTTTTTTCCACAGGAACCTGCTCTATGGCATAACCGGAATTTCAGTTGTTTATCTCGCAGTTTTTTGGATCATTCTTTTCCGCATCCGGGTGATCAAATACTGTCTGCTCCGAGGGCTGCGTTCACTCAATGCCATGAGGATTGTAACACGACCACGGTTCAGGTCACTCTTTTTGAGAATTTCTCGTGAATTGGACCTCTTTTCAGCTAGATTCAAACGCTACTTCAGCAGTGCCCCGGGTTGGGCCGCATTGTCGGCAGTTTTCACGGTTCTTTTTCTGCTCCTGTTATTTTCCTTTTCCATCGTTCTTGTCAGAGCCCTGGGATACCAAGTACCGGTGTTGACCGTCCTGGCCCTCCAGGTAGTGGTGACCTTCTTCATGTACTTTGCCCCGACCCCGGGAGCCACAGGGGTAGCCGAAGGCGGCTATGGACTTTTATTCGCCCATCTGGTGCAAAAACAAGACATTACGCTGCTGACCCTGTCCTGGCGTTTTTTGACCATCTATGTCGGGGTGGCTATTGGGATTCTGGTTGTCTACCGGGAAATTTTTAAGCGACAAAAGGCTGTCAGTCAATGAGCCGCAAAAAGAAACTAAAGCTTTGCCTGGCCTCTATTCTGCTGTTTATGGCGATTTTAATCGGCTACAAGGCCTATCTTTTTATCTATGAAACAGATTACCAAGCACTTAACAGCGACCATATTGACCAGATCGAAAGCGGTCTCCACAATCAAGAGACTTACACCTTTGCTGTTGTCGGCAATATCAGGAATTCCATGCGAATTTTTGAAAGGCGTCTTGCACCTTTGATCAAAGATAACGGCATCGACTTTATGATATCTGCAGGAAACGCCGTGTATGACGGTGCCGAGGGCAAATACCGATTATTGTACCGGGGCCTGAAAAAACTGGACATCCCGTATGTGCTGGCTGCCGGGCACAACGAGATCGAAGATTTCGGAGCTGGAAAGTTTTATCAGCATTTTGGTCCCTATTTCTTTTCTTTCCATCTTGAAAATAGTTATTTTATTTTCCTTGATTCAACCGGCAAAACCGCCTGGAAATGGCAGCTGCGATGGCTGCGGCAAGAATTGGTGATGGCCGAAAAATATCCATACCGATTTGTGATCCTAAGCCATTCTCTGTTGCCACTGCCAGATTTTGATCCGGATGGCACCCATTACGTTCTGGAAGAACACCTCAGCCGTAATTTACAGCGCCTGTTTTCCCGCTACCGGGTAACAGCCGTTTTTTCTGCCGGCTATCCCATTTACCAGCAAACGATAGTACAGGGAGTCCGGTATATTATATCAGGCGGTGGCGGTGGGCTGTTCCTCAATCAGCAGGAACATTACCAGTTTGTAAAGGTTACGGTAACACCACGTCAGGTAACCTGCGAAAACATAGCCGTTCCACACCGGCTGGGCGCGTTCAGTGAAAAACTGGAAACACTGAAGCTTTTTTTACATTCGCTTTTTTACATGAGTCTCCTTAACGCACTGCTTTTTCTGGGCATCATCAGTATCGTGGCGTTGAAGATATACTTGCTGATTATTCGCCAGGAACATTTGTATCGAGATTTCAGCATCGATGAAAAGGCACTCTCAAAATCGCCGCTTCGGGTCGCCATGTTCACCAACAACTACCTTCCATTTATCGGCGGCGTCCCCATCTCCATTAACCGGCTTTACCGTGGCCTTAGGCAACAGGGAACAATGGTAAAAATCTTTGCTCCAACTTACCCGCAATCATGGAAAGACCCTGAAGATGGCAGTGTTTTTCGATGTCCTGCGTTTTTTTCCCTCCGCATGAATAACTTTCCGGTTACCCATATCTTTTCGCGAAAAATTGAAACGGAATTCAAAGCATTTGACTGCAACCTTGTGCATGTCCATCATCCATTCTGGCTGGGGAAAAAAGGCATGTGGCTTGCCAGAAAACGCGGCATACCGGTAATTTTAACTTACCACACCCGCCTGGAACGCTATACCCACTATGTTCCACTACCGGGGATAGCGCTCAAAAGCCTTGCGGCTCACTACATGATCAAACATTTTGCCAATAGATGCGATGCAATTATTACCCCCACCTCATCCACCGAGGAATACCTGCGCAACCTCGGAGTCAGCGCCCTGATTGAAACAATTCCCACCGGTATCAGCATCAAGGATTACAAACGCTATTCTCCGCAACAGATCAAGGATCTGCGAAGCCGATATGCCGCCGCCGAAGAACGACTTTTGATCAGTGTTTCACGCATGGCAAAGGAAAAAAATCTTGATTTCTTAATTGCCGGACTGGTGAAAATAAAAGATCGCACCCGCACACCATTTAAATGCCTGCTGGTCGGGGATGGGCCGGAAAAGAGTCGGCTTGAAAACAAGGTCGCTGAGCTTGGGATGGATGATCAGATTATTTTTTCCGGCAACCTGGCCCCAGATAAAGTTATCCAGCGTTACCTGGCTGCCGACCTCTTTATCTTTGCTTCTACTTCGGAAACCCAGGGAATGGTTCTGCTGGAAGCAATGGCCGGCGGCTGCCCCGTGGTGGCAGTGCGCGCCAGCGGAATCTATGATGTAGTAAAAGATGGCTACAATGGCTTCAAGGTCGCTGAGAGTACTGATAACTGGGCAGAAGCGGTGACTAATCTTTTAGAGGACGAAAGACAGCTATCAACCTTATCTGAGAACAGCCGGGCATTTGCCGAGAACTATTCCGTGGAAAAAATCACGGAAAAAGTTTCAAAACTTTATCGGCGGGTAGTAGTCATTGGCCAATCAAAAACCAGTTAATCAAGATACTTACATTGTAACTCCTATACCCTGATTTGTACAAGGCAGGTATCTGCATGAGGTGATTTTGAAATGATATCAACAGGACAACAATGAAAATCAAATCTTTGCCACGCACCGTTCTGGTCCTGGGTTTTGTCTCTTTTCTCAATGACCTGGCCAGCGAAATGATCACCCCCCTGCTGCCGTTGTTTCTGA
>JANTGH010000168.1 GCA_024763055.1 Desulfobulbaceae bacterium | reverse complement strand
TCTAATTAAGACCCACCCCGACACACTACTCCTTGTATATCTGTGTTTTGTACTTAGCCATCTTTGAGTGAGTTGCGACTTTTTACGAGTTCATCAATTTTAGGGCACCGGGAAAAAATAATTATCCCATCCTGTTTGTCTTTTGCTTCTGTTTTTAGGTTGTGCCAAGGGTTACATATCATCAATATGCGCCCCTTCGTACGCCTTGAATCAGAAGAAAAATCCTGCGCATTATGGGATAATTATTTTTTTCCGTCACCCTTACCGATGCCATCATATCTGGGAGGGAAAAATTGAATCTTGTTGCCACGGAATATTCCGAGAGTCTGATTGTTCATTTCCGGCGGGCGGAACAGTTGCGTACGGAGGCTGTCGGGTTGCCCTCACTGGACTTGAGCACCCGGCAGTTGTATGATCTCGAGGCGCTGCTCAATCGAGCCTGCTATCCTCTGTCCGGCTATCTGGATCAGGAAGATTATGAACATGTCCTGCAGGATATGAAACTTGCTGACGGGACAATCTGGCCCATGCCCATGTGTCTTGATGTGTCTGAATCGTTTGCCGCTACCGTGAACGTCGGTCAGAAAGTAGCGCTCAATGACACGGAAGGATTCCTGCTTGCCCTGTTGACGGTGACCGATGTCTGGCGCCCTGATAAAAAAAATGAGGCCCGGGCCGTTTACGAGACCGCCGATGCGGACAAACACCCGGGCGTTAAAACATTGTATGAACAGGTTGGCAGTTGGTATATCGGCGGCAGCCTTGAAGGAGTGACCCTGCCCATCCATTATGATTTTCGCGACCTGCGCCTGACACCGTCGGAGACCCATCGACGTTTTCTGCAATACGGTTGGAGGCGGGTGCTGGGCTTTCACACCAGAGAGTATCTGAACTGCGCCCATCGGGAAATGGTGCTTGCCGCAGCCAGGGAGGTGGGGGCATCAATTTTTTTGCATCCGGCGGTCGGTCTTGATCATCCCGGCAACATGGAACATTACACCCATGTCCACTGCTATCAGGAATTTGTGCGACAATTTCCCAATAATATGATTCTGCTTGGTATCCTGCCGTTAGCAGAGCGGTTTGCCGGGCCTCGCGAGGCTCTTTGGCATGCCATGATCAGGAAGAATTTCGGCTGCAGCCATTTCATGGTGGCTGAGGATCATGGCGATCCCTTTGCCGGGACGGATAACGAACTTTTTTATCCGGGAGGGGCTGCCCGGGAACTGGTGGCTTCGTTTGAAGAGGAAACCGGCATAGCCATGGTGCCTGAGCGTCGTATGGGGTATGTGGAGGAAAAGGCCCAGTATGTTTTTCTTGATGAACTCAAAGATAATGCGGCCGTCAAGGATATTTCATCAGAAGAGTTTAAACGACGGTTAGAGCTGGGATTAGAGATTCCTTCCTGGTATTCGTATCCCAAGGTCGTGACCGAATTGCGGCGTGCTTTTCCGCCGAGGTCAAAGCAGGGGTTTACTCTTTTTTTGACCGGACTTTCAGGGTCCGGAAAATCAACCATCGCCAAGGTACTGATGGTCAGGTTTATGGAAATGCGGGACCGCCCTGTAACCCTTCTTGATGGTGATATCGTCCGAAAAAATCTTTCGTCTGAGTTGACCTTTTCCAAGGAACACCGGGACCTCAACGTAACCCGCATCGGTTTTGTTGCCAGCGAAATAACCAAGAATGGCGGCATTGCCCTCTGTGCTCCTATTGCCCCCTATGAAGAGCCCCGACGGCTGAACAGAGAATTAATCAGCCGCTATGGAGGTTATATTGAGGTCCATGTGGCAACGCCACTTGCGGTATGTGAGCAGCGCGACCGAAAAGGCCTCTATGCCAAGGCAAGGGCAGGGCTGATCAAAGGCGTGACTGGTGTCTCTGATCCCTATGTACCCCCGGAGAAACCTGAATTAACCATTGATACAACAACAATGACTCCCGCGGAAGCCGTGCAGGAAATTTTTCTTTTTCTTGAAGAGCAGGGATACATCGCATGATGACAGGCCGCATTTCAGGATAAATGAATGAAAGACGCAGGGAATATTGATAGGCGTTCTTTGCTGGTGCCGGGTGTTTGTATCCTGTTGCTGATCGGTTTCCCTTTTTTCTTTTTCGGCGGTCCCGGGTACCACGCGGCCCGTTCTTTTAAAGCGTTCTGGAACCTCGGCCATATTCTCTTTTTTTTTCTGGCGACCTGGTTGTACCTTGCCTTTGCAGGAAATCATGAGAATCGGGCAGGAAGCCGGTTGTTTTTTTTCAAGGTGTTTTTTATAGTTCTTCTTGTCGGAATCGTTATTGAACTGATACAGAAGGCACTTGGCGGACGGATAGTTGACGCGGGGGATATCTATCGTGACGGGTTGGGCTGTGTCGTTGCCTTTGTCTTTACAGGATCGTTACCGGTTACCCGTAAGGACTATTTGTTGCTTGTTTACGCAACAGTTGGGTTATTGTTTATGGCTGCCTGGCCGGTTTATCGATCACTGGCCGATGAGCAGACAGCCCGCAACCAGTTTCCATTGCTGGCCGATTTTGAAACACCTTTTGAGCGATGGCGTTTTGGTGATATCCGTCAGCTGCGACGCGAGCAGAAGATCGCTCGCCATGGCAGGTATGGGTTGCGGGTTCAGCTGTCTACTGCGACCTATTCCGGTACATCTCTCTTTTATTTTTCGCACGACTGGCGTAATTATCGGATGTTGCATTTCAGTATATATAATCCTGAAAAGAATAATCTGACCTTGCATTGTCGAATACATGATACCCTGCACGCTCAACATGGGATGCGCTTTGACGATCGATTTCACAGGCGTTTTGAATTGCATTCCGGCTGGAATGATTGCAGTGTAGCGCTTGAAGATGTGCAGGCCGCACCGGCGACTCGTTTGATGAATATGGCGCAAGTTGAAAGTTTTGCTCTTTTTGTTGTCAGACAGCAGCGTTCCCGGGTACTCTACCTTGATTACATGTATCTCAGCAGGTGATATTTCGTGCGATTGTATAGACCCCGTTCCTTTTTTGCCCTGTTGGTTACAGGCTTTATTTTTGTCGTTCTGCCGTTGTTGACGGCCCTGTTCAGTTCAGTTCAGATTTTGGATGGACTGGTCCAGCAGAGTGCTTTTGCGGTGTATAGTTCGGTGGACCGGACCAATAGTGTCCGCCGTATTGCCGATCTGCTCAGGGACCAGGAACGTAAGGCCCGGTTATATAATGTCCTGGGGGAATCTTCTCAGCTGGAATCCGTCAATCGGGTGCATGTAGAGCTGGAAGAGGCTTTCGTCCATCTACTTTCCACGGATGGAGATACTGCGCTGACCAAGCTTTTACAGAAGGTCCAGGCTCGGGAAAATTATATCGTTGCCGTACTGAACAGGGTTTCCGGTGGTTCGATACAAAGAAAAAAAGAACTTACCGGGGTGTTGGATCGTTATCAGGATGTTGATGCCCTGACGACAAAGCTGGTAACCGTCAGTAACAAGGGAATACGTGATGAGGTTTCCCAGTTGCGGGAAAAGGTCAGTCAGGGCAAAAAGACGCTTGCCTGGCAGACTTCAGGATTAATTGGGTTCAGTGTCCTTTTTCTCGTCCTTTTTATTACCCTTATTTTTAGACCCATCCGTCAGATGGATCGTGGCATAGAGAGCATCGGTAATGGCGATTTCACTACGCCGGTACGGGTGTCCGGCCCGAGAGACCTTGAGGCGCTTGGGGAGCGATTGGACTGGCTGCGCAGGCGGTTGGCTGAACTTGACCGGGAAAAGATCAAGATGGTTGCCCATATTTCTCATGAGTTGAAAACACCACTCTCTTCCATAAAAGAAGGCGCCGGTCTGTTGCGGGATGAGATTGTCGGGCCCATGAATCCCAGCCAGAAAGACGTGGTCGCTATTCTTGATAAAAATAGTGATAAATTACAAAGGCTTATTGAAAATATCCTTGATTTTAACATGTCGCAGGCAAAAAAAGCTCCGGCCAAAATGCAGGTTCTGCAGCTTGATGAGCTTATCAGGGCTGTGGTGTCTGATCATAATAATTCCATGCTGGCCCGACGGATTACCCTGTATATAAAGTTGGCTGACGTGACGATTAAGGGAGATGGCGCCCAGCTTAAAACTGTTTTTGATAACCTGTTATCCAATGCGGTAAAGTTTACCCCGGATGAAGGAGCGATACGGGTACAGTTAACACAAGAAGAAGGAAAGGCTGTTCTTGTGGTTGAGGATACCGGCGTGGGGATTGATAAGGAGGATAGATCCCGGATTTTTTCCCCTTTTTTCCAGGGAAAAGAGGCAAAAAAAGCAGTTGTAAAGGGATCAGGCCTCGGTCTTGCAATAGCAAAGGAATATGTGCAGAATCATGGTGGAGGCATTCGCCTGCTTTCAAGTGAGACAGGTGCCCGATTTTCCATAAGTCTGCCAATAACGTCATGAGTGGATCTATGAAATTACTTTTATTTTTTTTATGCGGGTCTTTTCTGTTGGGTGGATGTGTCGCCGCAAATAGACAAACAGGAGGACTTGATGAGTTGTTGGAACCGACGGTTGTTTTTCGCGCAAATGACAGTGCGTATATCCTTTCCTGTCTTCAGAAACTTGGTTCTCTTCACAGCAAGGAATTTAACGCTTATTTTTCAGCTACCGAGGCCAGGCTTGCAAGTGGGAAGGATGAGGATAAATTGCGTTTTATCTGTTTGAGTTTAAACACGAAAGCAAATTACAAACAGTTTAAGCAGGGTGAAGCCCTCCTTGGACTGTATATTAAGGAGCATCCGGATAGTCGTGAAGAAATGAAAGGCTTGCTTTCACTTGTTGATCGCCTTGATCAGGTCAAGGTGACCCGTTGGAGTAATCGAAAAAAGATGCTCGATGAAAAGGATGAACTTGAGACCGAGGTTGCCTCCCTGCGGGCCAGAATTGAAACGCTTCAGGGTGAGCATGAGCAGGATACGGTAAAAATTCAAGAACTGCGAAATCAGATAGAACAGCTGAAAAATATTGAAAACATAATTAAAAACAGGGAACACGGCTCATGAAAAGCGCGGGATACAGAGTGCTTCTCGTCGACGACGAAGAGGATCTCATTAAGCTTTGGAAGGTGCGGCTGGAAAGTAACGGCTATGAGGTGGTTACTGCCTTGAGCGGAGAAGAGGGCTTGACCAGGTTTTCCGTCAGTAATCCGCATCTGGTTCTGACGGACCTGCGTATGCCCGGAATTGATGGCATGGCATTGTTTGAGGCTATACGTGAGCGGAATAAGGCTGTCCCTGTAATTATTATTACAGCGCATGGTTCCATCCCGGAAGCGGTTGAGGCAACCCGTCAGGGTGTTTTTTCTTTTTTGACCAAACCGGTCGACGGTAAAGACCTGTTGGAAGAGGTGGAAAAGGCGCTGCAGTTTTCTACCGGTGGGGTTGAGGTTTCTGCTGGAGACGAGGCAGAATGGCGCCGGGATATCATCTCGAAAAGCGCGAGGATGGAAGAGCTGTTGTCCAGAGCCAAGCTGGTGGCCGATACTGACACAACAGTGCTGATACGCGGGGCAAGCGGTACAGGGAAGGAGCTGCTTGCCATTGCCATCCACCGGGCCAGTTCCCGTCGCGACGGGCCGTTTATACCGGTCAACTGTACAGCCATCCCCGAGACCCTGCTGGAGTCTGAACTGTTTGGTCATGCCAAGGGATCGTTTACCGGGGCCTCTCGCAGTTATGCAGGTCTTTTTCAGTCAGCCCATGGCGGGACGATGTTTCTTGATGAAATCGGTGATATGCCGCTGCATCTGCAGGTGAAACTGCTCAGGGTGCTGCAGGAGCGGGTGATCAGACCTGTGGGCAGTACCGATCCGGTTCCCGTGGATGTTCGTATTATTTCAGCAACCCACAGGGATCTTGACCAGGCGATTGAAGAGAAAAAGTTCAGAGAGGATCTTTTTTACCGTTTAAATGTGGTCAGCCTGGAGTTGCCGCCACTCAATGAGCGCAAGGAAGATATCCCGCTGCTTGTTGATTATTTTATTAATAACTTGACGGATGAAGCAGATCACCAGGTAAAGAAATTTACACCAGAGGCTATGCAACTTATGGTTGATGCTGCCTGGCCTGGAAATGTTCGCCAGCTTTATAATGTTGTCGAGCACGCTGTCGCTCTGTCGACCTCTCCTATTATTTCTGAAGACCTGCTTCATGATGCCATCAAGCAACATCAGAGTAAAATTCTCCCCCTTGCCGAGGCACGCCGCCAGTTTGAGCAGAAATATCTGATTCAGCTGCTGCAGACCACCCGAGGCAATGTCTCCCAGGCCGCAAGAATAGCGCACCGAAATCGGACCGATTTTTATAAGCTGCTCAATCGACACCATATTGTACCCTCGCTCTTCAAGAATTAAAACTATACCGTCGCTTTTTTAAGACGGTGACGTCGGGATCATATAATCTCGTCGTTAAATCAGTATGATAACATGTCTCTTATCGGAGACTTCTTGATATAAGCCTGCCCAAAAAACGGCAGTGCTGTTCTTTGTTTTTTATTTGAGCTTGCGCTCCCCTTTTTTTTATACGTCATTGTCGAATTTCTTGTTGGTTGCCTGTTATGGAATAATTGTTTCCTTTTTCTTGTATTATCGCAGGTTTTCTGTCTGCGCTGATGCGAAGAGGGATTATGGCGGTTACGAAAGGACATTTATTGGGGCGGAGCAAGGCTATATTTTTTTGCAGAATATTTTAGACTTTGTGGCATGAAATGTGCTTTAAGAAAAAAAGATCAGGTAATTAGTACCTGGTTACTAACGAAACACATTTTTACAGCCTTAAGGAGTCAATAATCAGCTATGAGCAGTCTTCCCCCTTCAGCAGGCCCCCGATTCCATGGGGGCGTCGTTTTTTTCTTTCTTTTTTGTCTCCTCTGTTGGGGTGGGATAAGCGTTGGAGTCTCTACCGTCCAAGCCGAAGACCAGGCAACATTTTCCTGGCGGGCCAATCCTCAGGGCGATAATGTTCTCGGGTATCGCCTTTATTATGGTCCCAGCTCACGTCTGGATTCCGATGGCCATGCGAAATCAGGATTTTCCTATGCGCAGTATCTCGATTTTGCCCGGTCCGAGCGATGCCGACTGACTGATTCCGGGCCTGTCTGTGAAACATACAGCGAAAGTGAAGTTACCTGCGAGGGATTGTATGGTGCAACACCGAAATGTACGCTCCATGGTTTGGGTGGCTGGAAATATTTTGCCATGACTGCCTATAATGCCCAGGCGGAAAGTAGTTATACTGCCGAACTTAAATCTTTTTTCGGGGCGGCTTCGCCCGAAATCGTTGCCAATCTGCATGCGATCTATTCGATTCTTTTAAAGTGATTTTGATTTTGGGCCACTATTCAGGGACTGTGCAAAAATAACTGTAACATCCTGCTTGCCCTTTTGCCCATTTTCTACGTTGCGTAAAGAGCTGAATAGAAGAGACTATGCAACTCATTACGCGCCTTGAAAATGAACAAAATTTCTGCGCA
>JANTGH010000167.1 GCA_024763055.1 Desulfobulbaceae bacterium | reverse complement strand
CTAAGTAAAAACACAGATATACAAGGAGTAGTGTTCTGTGGCGGGTCTTAACTATACATATAGTATGTTGAGAATCGCCACAGGACACACGACGCAGGAGATCGAAGTTTTTACGACGCCATCATTTTTTAATCTACTGATTTTCGCAGTAAAAACGAAACGGGACACAAAGAGTCCTGATTCGTACTCGACATTTCTTCTTTTACAGCTGGTGTTTCCTCCAGAGGAGCAAGACTGGAACAAGGGCGAGACATGCAGGTCCGAATATATATCCATAACGAACAAAGACTGTGCGTTCTTCAAGAACAGGTATTCGAGCGGTTAGAGCGGCGGAAGTAAAAATATCCGTCATTTCAAGGATATTTCCTACTGGATCAACAAAGCCACTGATACCGGTATTTGCCGCCCGCACAAGAGAGCGCTTGGTTTCCACAGCCCTGAACACTGCCATGGCCAAGGACTGATAGGGGGCGCTGGTGCGACCGTACCAGGCATCGTTGGTCAGATTGACCAGCAGATTGGCTCCGGCTGTCACCTCTTTTCTGGCGATTTCTGGAAAAATCGATTCAAAACAGATCAAAACACCGGGCTGTAAATGATTGCCGACGCGCAAAGGCCGCGACGATGCTCCGGCGTTAAAATCTCCTACATTTTCCACCAAAGGAGCAAGAAAAGGCAGATATTTCCGCAAGGGTACATACTCGCCAAAGGGAACAAGGTGCTGTTTGGCATAACTGTCGATAATTACCCCTTCCGGTCCGTAAAGAAGCGCGCTGTTATAATAGCTTACCTGTTGACGCTTGCCGACTCCGGCCCCTGAAAAGGTGGGCGCTCCGGTAAGCAGATACGTGTTTTCTCTCTGGACCAGTCCGGCAACTCGGGCAGCCAGTGGATCCTGCTGCGGATAAAACGGCAGAGCTGTTTCCGGCCAGACCAGCAGTTCCGTGGTGTGTTGGGCAACAGCCTGCTGTGACAAACGCTCATAAATGGCAATAGTTTTTTCTTTTTTTTCCGGGCTCCATTTTTCATCCTGGGCAATATTGCCCTGCATCACGGAAACTTCCGTCTGCAGGGAATGGCGGACAAGTGACGGCATCACTCGAAAGCGGACAATGGAATACCCGAAAATAAAAATCAAAAAACAACAGGCAAAAAGCAACGCCCGCCGTTCACTGCGGATATTCCAGCGCACCGCCGAACGTTGCCGGTCAATAACGGCGACGATAAAGCCGTTTGCAAGCACCAGAGCAAAGGAGACAACATGGTGCCCGCCAAGATCGGCGGTCTGGATGAGTAAGGGCTGCGAGTACAGGCCATACCCAAGATCAAGCCAGGGAAAGCCGGTAAAAAGAACACCCCGCAGGTAATCAAGCCCGACCCAGAGAACGGGAGCCGTCCAGACCAGAGTGGCCACCGAGCGCTCCCGGTGCCAGGATCTTCCGGAGAGCAGGCTCAGCAGGATGCAGAAGAAAGCAAAATACAGGCCCATATATATGGAGAGCAGCACCATGGCAGGCACACTCAACCAGGGTGGCAGCCCGCCATAGCGTCCCAGAACAACAACAATCCAATGCAGGGTCAAAATATTGTAAATAATACCGGCCAAAAGACCCATGCAGCCACTGCGCAATGGTGGCAGATACATTGTTGCCAGAAGTAACGGCACCAGGGCAACAAAAAGTAACGGCCACCAGCCGAAATAACCGGGCATGGCAAAAAAAAGCAGCAAGGCCGTGCTTACCGCAACCGAGAGGGCCCGCCACCTGGTCAACTCGCCTGAAGACGACAAACGGTTCATCCCTTTTGCTCAATACGAACCGTTTTTACCCGACGCTTATCCGCCGACACTACGGTAAAGATCAGATCAGCGACCGCAACCACCGCGCCCCGGTCCGGAACCTGAGCCAGCCGATACAAAATAAGGCCGCCCACCGATTCATAGGGACCTTCGGGTAAGCGGCAGTTGAAAAATTGTTCCACCTGTTCTATATCAATCTTGGCATCCACCAGGATGACATTTTCACTCACAACCCGTAGCTCACTTTCTTCCTGGTCATGTTCATCAGTAATTTCACCGACAATCTCTTCAATAACATCCTCAAGGGTAACCAGTCCGCGAACTCCACCGAATTCATCAGTGACAATAGCCATATGGTTTTTTTTCTCCTGAAAATCGCGAAGCAAATCAATAATAGGAATGGATTCCCGGATGAAAACCGGGGGACGAAGACGTTGCCGCAGTTCCTGTGCCGGGTAATCTTCTCCTGCACAGAAACACAAGAGGTCCTTTGCGTGCAGAATGCCGACAATTGTGTCCGGTCGCCCATCATAAAGAGGAATGCGGGTATATCCCTCCTCGATTACAAGTCGGATCAATTCTTCCACGGAACTTGTACAATCAGCCGTTATCATTTCAGCTGAAGGCGTCATGATCTCCGAGGCAACAGTCTCGCGAAAATCAAAGATGGAACTGATCATCCGCTCCTCCTGGCTGGAAATCAATCCCTGCTCTTCACCCTCTTCAAGAAGCTCCTGGATTTCGCTTTCAAGCTCCCGGGTTGTGTCAGGCGCCACCCGCAAACGAAAAAAGGCCTTCAAATTACTCCATATACCTTTGCCGTCGTTATTTTCCATCTGCTGTTCAGTCCGGGATTGTGTCATATCGCTAACAAATCATTGCTTTTCAGGGTAGCCCTTCATTACATATTCTGCCTGTTCGGTACGAAAGAAATTGTCAGGTCATCAGCGATCACGCTCGACTTAATAAAAAAACGGAGTAGGAGAAAGAAGCATGTTATAAATGTACTCTGAGTCGGAAGGGGAAACAATTAAATTTCAAGAATGAGCTTTCTCGGACAAATGACAGAGTGTAAATATAAGAAACATGGGTTGACAACAAATTTTTAAAAAGAAAATAGGCAGAGACGAGAGATAGTCAAGAAAAAACCGCATGATTTCAAAGAGGAAGCGTCGGAATAAAGAATTTTTCACTTTCCATCTTTCCAAGAGCCTGCAGGTAGAGTAAAGTAAAAGATTAATCTGTGCATTACCATACGTCCGACGCAGGTATTTATTTATTCTATCGATTCCATACACATCCGGAAAAATTTCATTCATATTGACTCCCTATGAAGTATTTAATCAGCAGGGCTGATGGAGGAAGTGGAACCTAGTGGAGACTCTGCAGTTTCAGGCCATAACTCTAACAACAATAGAAATCTACCGGCATGTCACTGATTCGTGCTCGATTTTTGGATTTAAGTAAAGGGTGCTTAGAAAAATTAGATGTTTTGTTCGAGAATCAGGAACAGTAAAAATAAAAAGCACAGCATATTAATCACATGTGAGCTTTTTTCTTTTCACTGTGACGCAGTGATCGGGCAAATAACAATTTTTCAAGGCACCTTAAAAATGATAAACTCGTAAAAAGTCCAGACAATGCTTAAAGATGGCTAAGTAAAAACACAGATATACAGGTAAGCGTAGACTCCGAGGAGTGGTGTTCCATGACGGGTCTTAATTAGACATGTAGTATGTTGAGAATCGTCACGGGACACACGACGCAGGAGATCGAAGTTTTTACGACGCCGTCAAAGATAAAAGAGGTTTCGAGTGCAGGGTAAAGTACTCATCGCCAATCGCGGAGAAATAGCCATTCGTATTATGGAGGCCTGTCGCAATCTGGGCCTTGAATATGCTGTTATCTATACTGATGCCGACCGGAATTCTGAACACGTCCGTCGCAACCAGGTCTCTGGTCCGAGGCAAAATGCATGGCGGGTGACACAGTACACCGATGCCAATGATATTCTGGCCATTGCCGACCATACCCTATGCACGGCGATCCATCCCGGATACGGTTTTTTCTCGGAAGATTTTCGCTTTGCGCGCAGAGTGACCATCCGGGACCGGCCACTGACCTTCATCGGTCCGAATTGGAAGGTTATTAAAAACCTGGGCGATAAAATCAACACAAAACATGTGGCCAACGAGCTCGGCATACCGACAATTCCCGGAACCGATGCCCCCATTTATAATGAAATGGAGGCTGAAGAGATCGCCCAGCATCTCTTTGATGTTCAGGAAGACGAAGATATCCCGCGACCGGCAATCCTGGTCAAGGCAGCTGCCGGCGGTGGGGGGATGGGTATTGAAGAAGTTACCCAGATTGAGCAATTCAGGCAAATCTATCGCCGGGTACAAAACTACGCCAAACGTCAGTTCGGTGATGGCGGCGTCCTGATTGAACAACTTCTGACTGACTACAATCATATTGAAGTCCAGCTCACCTGTTCCCGTCACGACGAACGCGTCCATTTCAGCTCCCGTAACTGCACCATCCAGTCCACAGGGCGACAAAAACGCATCGAGGCCGCACCCGGCTTTGACATCTCGTGCTATACTTATGATTTCGATGCCGGCAAAGTGCTTGACAGTATCGTTGATTATTCCGTAAAATTAGCAAATTACGTAAAGTATGACAATGTCGGCACCTGGGAATGGATTGTCAGCCGCAGCGGTAAGCCATATCTGCTCGAGGTCAACACCAGGATCCAGGTGGAAAATGATGTATCCGCCCGAATCAGCTATTTAAATAACACCCACCCCAACCTGATCCGGGAGCAGATCCGCCTGGCGCTCGGTGAGCCAATGGGGTATAGCCAGCAGGACATAAAATTCCATGGGGCCAGTATTGAGCTACGTATAGTGGCTGAAAATCCAGCCCGCGACTTTACGCCCTGGATCGGCACCATTTCCCGTTTTGAACTGCCCCAGTATGAATGGTCAGCCGTTTATACCCATGTTCCTTCTGATCGCCCCTACCCCATTCCGAGCGAGTACGATCCTAACCTGGCCCTGGCACTTGTCTGGGGAGATACCATGGATCAGGCCAAGGACCGGGCAAGGGAATTTTTGACACACACTGTTATTGAAGGAAAAAACAGTTCCGGCGCGGGCATTCTGACAAATCTGGATTACCTGCGAGATAATCTTGACCGATTGCTCACATTTTAAAGAATATTCGACATATCCCCTGAACATTATACAGGATATCGGCCTTAAGGCGTTATATACAAGACTATCATGAATGAACTGCTGAAAAAGCTCCAGGACATCGAACAGCGCATCGGCTGTCTGATCCAAATCAAAAACACTGAAGACTGGGGGAATATCTCGGTTTTCAAAAAAGATTGTGAAGACCTCAAGGCCCGGCGCTATGAAGTTGACAAGCAGGAATTTATCGAGAAGCTTGATAAGCTCGAAGGCAGCATTCGTTTTCTCGAAGAGCGTTGCGAAGAAAGTCTTACCGCAATGGAAAGGGTCAACATTGTCCGCAATCCCCTGCGTTTTTCCTTCAAAGACATCCTTGAAAATGTCTATGAGGACTATACCGAACTTGGCGGTCAGGGCGAATTTAACATTGATCCGGCCATGGTGGTGGCCAAGGCCAACGTTGTTCGACGGATCAAGAAAAAGCCCTATACCGCATCAGTTATGGTCATTGGTCAGGAAGTCGGCCATGGTGAAGAGTTCCGCAATGGCGGTTCCTGTAAACCCTGGGGAAACGAGAAGGCGCTTCGCTATATGAAAGTTGCCGAGACTGAAGGCATTCCCATTCATTTTTACATTTTCACACCAGGTTCCTATCCGGTTGAAGAATATCCCGGCGCCGCCCAGCAGATCGCCCGCAACCTTTATGCCATGACCAAACTCCGGGTGCCGATGATTTCGGTCATCTCCGAGGGCGGATCCGGCGGCGCCGAGGCCATTGGACTCAGTGATTTTCGACTCATGTTCTCCCATGGTTATTATTCGGTCATTTCCCCGGAAGGGGCTGCTGCCATTGAGGGCCGGGTCCGTGAGGGACACAAGGTCCCGCCCGAGCTGATAGAAACCTGCGCCAACCGGCTTCACATTACGGCACAGGACAATCTCAAGCTTGGGACCATTGACAGAATTATTCAGGAACCACCCCTCGGCGCCAAAATTGATGACTTTACCTTTTTTGCCCGGGTGCGGTCTGAAATTATCCGTGCAACCGACGAAGTCGTTCTGAAAACCAAAAGCGTGCGCGGATTCAGGGCCTATGAGGTCAAAAAGAAAAAGGCTGAACATCCGGAGGAAGCGCCACAGATCGACATCCCCTGGGACCTCAATGCATCAGAAACAAAAAAGCTGTTGAACCTTCGCTCAAAAAAATACCGGGAGATGGGAAAAAACGGATTCGGTGGTGAAGCCATGCCCGCTGAAAACATCTTTAAAGCCCTGCAAGCCACTGTTGAAAAGCTCTATTACACCTTTCGTTATGACGTGCTGAAGGGCCAGCAGAAACAGGTAAAAAAGGTTATAAAAGAGGTTTCCGGAGAAGGCTCGGTCCTGGTCAAACGATTGACCGCCCCTTTTGTCTCCGCCTATAACGTTATTCTTCGCAAAGAAAAGAAAAAAGGCAACAAGACGACTTCCCCTCCAGCCCAACCCGCTATAAACTCAGTAACCGTGGGACAGGACCCTCTTGAGCTCACCGACACCTATACCAGCCCTCTTGCCAATGAAGACCGGACTGTCAGCTGCCCCAACGCGGAAAAATATGGATGTGAAGACCTGTGGGTTCCTGATCTGTATGGTGAATTCTGCGGCGTGTGCCAGAAATGTGGCCATCATTTTCCCCTGGAACATCAGTGGTATCTGAAAAATATTTTTGACCCTGACTCGATCCGGGCCTTTAATTCAGATTTCTATTCCATGAATCCGCTCCAGTACGAAGGGCTTGACGCACGACTGCAGATGGCGCGCAGCAAAACCGGACTTGGTTGCGCCAATCTGACCTTTCACGCCCGGGTGATGGACGTACAACTCGTGGTCAGCATGTTGATTGCCGACTTTCGCAACGGGACCGTCGGTACGGCTGAAGGAGAAAAATTTGTCCAAGCCTGTGAGTTGGCCAAACGAAAAAAGCGTCCCCTGCTTGCCTATGTCCATACTACTGGAGGAATCCGCATCCAGGAAGGGACTCTTGGGGTTACCCAGATGCCCAAGTGCACCATGGCGGTTCGGGAGTATATTGACGCCGGCGGTCTTTATATCGTCGTCTATGACAACAATTCCTATGCAGGCCCGGTTGCGAGTTTCCTGGGATGCTCACCCTATCAGTTTGCCATCCGTTCCTGCAATATCGGCTTTGCCGGGCCCCGGGTCATCAGGGAAACTACGGGCATCGATATTCCGCCCGACTATCATAAATCCCGCAGCGCCCTCAGGCGCGGTCATATCCAGGGCGTCTGGGATCGCCGTGATTTCCGTCGCAACCTGTACAAGGCCTTGCAGACCATGGGCAGCCCAAGCCTCTATTACCGCTAATTATTTTTTATGGAGCAAATCCTCCGCTTCTCTTGACGCCGCACCCAACCTATGCTACATAAAGACCGCTTTTCATATCTATTGGGCCGTTAGCTCAGCTGGCAGAGCAGTTGACTCTTAATCAATTGGTCGTAGGTTCGAATCCTACACGGCCCACCA
>JANTGH010000166.1 GCA_024763055.1 Desulfobulbaceae bacterium | reverse complement strand
ACTGAATCTATCTTCGCACTTAGACGCTGGTCTACTGAATCTATCTTCGCACTTAGACGCTGGTCTACTGAATCTATCTTCGCACTTAGACGCTGATCCACTCCGTCAATTTTTTTGTTAAGAGCTTTGATCATTGTCGTATTGAGATCTATCTTTTCATTCAGTTCTTCATGATTCTGCTGCATTTGACGGCGCAGAACATCATGCCCTTCCAGGACCAAGTCAAACTTGCCATTAATATCTTCAAGCAGAATTTCTACATGTCTTTCTTCCATTTCGCACTCCAGATGTACAACCAGAACCAACTACTTATCCGCTTATTAAGACAGCTTATCAGGCCCAATCTGCCAAGTCAAATGAAAATGAAGCCCCATTGGTGGAGCCGAGAAAAATTTCAGGGGGTACAATGAAACCAGCTGCTGGAAAATGTTTGGCGTTGCCGGTTATTGAATATTCTGAGGAAACCTGACCCCTTTTTTCTATCCAGTCTCTTTAAAATTCATCAACTTATGTAACTATTCAGCGTGAGTAGAAAAATACCGAATATTGATGTATATCAGCAAATTCTGGGGACATAACCTGATTTTCCGGCTGTGTCTGGTTACAGACAGAAGGAAATCGGGATTGTGTACCCTGAATTTGCTGATTAGCTGAATAGTTACGATTTTCTTTGATGATCTTCTGATCTTTAGCCGCAAGACCACCTATTTTTTTAACAATGAGGATAAAAAAAACGTGGCCTACGCCCTGTTTTCCTGATAAAATTGAATACAAATAATCACAATATTTTTCAATTGATAACCATAGAAAAAATTATCCCATGGCAGCTAAGCGAAAGAAGAAAAAAAAGCCTGCTCATCTTGATCCGAATGAGGTTCTGTCCGGTCGGGTTGCGGTCACCGCCCTTGAACTGGTCCGTTTAATCCACCGAATCAATCCCACAGACAAAGAATCAAGCCCCGCAAAAATCTCTGAGCGCTACCGGTTAAAAGCCCGTCTGCAGAGCCTGCTGATCAAGAAGTTCAGCCGCAGCCTGTTTATCGAACAGTCCGACCCGGAACAGCCGCAATTGATCGGGATCAAACTAATACATTTTGACGAGGACGCCTGCCACGCCCTGCTCCACGAACTGGATTCCGAGGCTGCTTCGTGGGTTCGCAGGCAGATCGATGAAAGACCGGGCAGCAGCGAGGAAAGTCCTGCTGAAAAATCGGCAACGACCGGCACGGCGCGCCCCCCGGCCGACCCTTTGCGGGAGATGACAGTGATTTCGGCCAACCCTGGCGATAACGCCGGGAAACAAGCCGAAGAGTATTCCCCGGAAAAATTGCTGAAATTGGGGCATCAGGCCATTGAAGAATATGACTATGAAGCGGCCGAAGCATATTTTTACCGGGCCTTTATTGCCGCCCCGAACAATGTGGAGATAGCCCTGAACCTGCTTGAATTCCTTATCGATTATCTGGCCGCTTATGAAAAGGTGCTGGATTATTCCGCCATGCTCCCCGCTCGGCTCAGGAAAGATGAGAGGGTTAGAATTCTACGCGCCCGGGCCCTGGCTCGCCGCGGAAAGATAGATGAAGCTTTGGAATGTCTCGGCGGCACAGCCCATTGCGACGCGGCAAAAGTCTACCTGTTGGGAGCCCGGTATTTTTTGAAAAAAGGCAGGATCGAACCGGCCACCCGGCTCCTGGGTCTCCTGAAATCGTTCGAAAAAGCTGAACTGCAACTGGAAACCGCAAGGTTAGAAAAGGACATTCATCAGTTACGGATCAAAAACCTGGAACCGCTTGAGCAGGAGATGATTGCCGCCCAACAGCAGGGAATGAGTGAAAAAGCGGCTCAGCTGGCCCAAAAGCTGTTGGCGAAGTGGCCGGAAAATAAAAATGCCCGGCAGATCCGGCATGATTTTTCCAGACAACGGAAAGCAGCTGAAAAATCCAGACTTTTGCAACGGGCCGACAAAGCCCGGTCAAAGGGTGACTTCACCCTGGAAATTGAGGTATTGAAGAAAATACTGGCCGTCGACAAGGATGACAAAATCCTGGCGCAACGGTTGGCAGAAGCTGAAAACGCCGCCGAAAAGAAACGAGAAGAAAGTAAAATCAATAACATACTCAAACTCCTGGATGAGGGGGAGGAGAGAAAAGCTTGCGTACACTACACCGAACTTAACCATAGACTGCGTCAGCGCCTTAGAGACGAAACCAAAAACCCGCGTTTTTACCAACTTGAGCAAATCATCGCGACCCAGCCAACCTTAAAAGCGGAAAAGGTGGTGGAAGCGCTCCTGGTGTTCGGACAATGCCGGAAGATGTTGACCCGGGGCACTGATCCTCAATCCATCATTTTACGGCTGCAGGATCATGACAAAATACTGCGTTACCTGCCCGAAGCAGCAGAACTTATCCGGCAGGCGGAAATGATCTCGCAAAAGCTCAAAGCAACCAGGGCCGAAACTTTCCTGCACCAGGCCGACCGGCAGCTCGCCCGGGAAAACCTGCGGGAGGCTCGCGCGCTTGTTGAATTTATCGAGGTTGAAGCCCTCGGCAAGGATGATAAAAAACTCTACAAAAGCATTACGGCCGAACTGACACATCTTGAAGAGATTCAGCGCCTCAAGGAAAAGTATAGCAGTGCGGACAACGCGGAAAATCACCTGGCCGCCCGGGACCTGGCCCGCCGACTGGCACTGAAAGAACCAAGCGAAGCGACGTTATGGCGGGAAAGAGCGGCTCTCCACAGCACCATGATAAAGGTGGAATGGTCTTTCGTCGAGTGCGACGTCAAAGATCTGCCGTGCGGCTATGATCTTGGGGCACGAAAAAGAGACTCCACGGAGTGTTGCAACTGTTTGATGGCGGATGGTCGTCGTCTTGTATGTGTCTCCGGTTACGGCAAATGGCTGTTTGTGGGCATTTTAAGGCTCGACCGACGAGCCTTCAGCAAAGCAATAGTCCTGCGGACGCCGGAAGAGCTCTCTTTCCCGGAGATAACCCTGGCCAATGATCTCATCTGGATAAAAGGCCATAGCGGCAAAGCCGTGGAGCTCTCGCTTGACCCACCCGAAATTCTCTCGTGGCATGACTTCACTGATCTGCTCGAAAATGATGATATCATTGAAGATGTCCGACTCTTCCCCAAATCAGAATATATGTGGATAGGGGTCAGGGGCCGTAAGAGAAGAAGTGATGACATCTACAAGATTATCAAGCTGAAACAGCATCGTGAAGAACGGCAAATAAAAATGCCGAGATTTCCCATTACAATCAGCAAAGATGATCACTTTCAGGTGGTTGCTCCCGGTTCCGATTTCGGCACCGCTCCCCAAACAATACAAATTTACTCGGAACAGGGCCGAATCGTTGGAAGTTTACCTTTAACCCCCGGTAAAATTGTCCACGCGGCCACCGCGCATCCTAACAAAACCGGCTATATAGTGCTGTCATATCTTGACATCATCGGTTTTGATCCTGCCCTGGAGTCAAATATCGACGATAACAATGAGGATAACAATGGTGATGACTTTGATGAGAATAATTTTCAACTCACGATGGAGGTATTGCCCGGCGGCAAAGGAAAGCACACTTCCGTTCAGATTGAAAACTCCCATGGGGAGATGAACCATGGGGTCTACTCTTTACCGCGAGCGGGGCTGGCTTTTGTCTATTGCAATGACAATGGTGGGATCAATAATTATCAACTACTCACTTTCAAGTTTTCCGAAAATCAGTATACCAGGCTGCACCAGGTAAGCGCCCCCCAGGGGCTTCTCTTTGCCACCGACGAAAGCAATAACACCATTGTGGCGATAAACCCCCTGAAAGAGAGCGTGCAAACGGTTGTCCTGGGCGAAAACCCACCACAATTTATGATGGAACCCGCCAATAACTTTGTTTTCGGGGATGATCTACCATCATTGATCAACACCCTCACCTGCGGTGAACCCACCGGCCCGATCAAAGCTGAAGCACTCGCACTGACAATGCGCCTGAAACGCTCTACCATCATCGAGATTGTCACCATGATCGAAGCCAACAAAATAAATGGGGACAAAAGCCCCGGCGAAATCAACGCCCTTATTCTAGCCCTTGAGAAAATGGCTTATTTTGATCTTGCCCGCAACCTGGACTCGTGGTTTAAGGAGAAATATCCGGATTATCCCCGGAATAAAATGGCTCTGGCTGCCCAGGCAATCCAAAATAATGAATGGCAAAAAGCGGTTTCTCTGCTTGAACGAATAGACAATACTGATCTTGATGAAGGTACGGCCTGCCATATATGTCATCTTCTGGGTATCGGCCTGTTTGCCTCAGGGGAGGTTGAAAAAGCTTTGCGGGTCTGGGAAAAAGGTGCCTCCCTGGAAAACGGCCACTGCAAACTGGAAGTTTTAATTATCTATGCACAATTTGCTTCCATGTCGCCGGAGGAACGCCGCGAATTCGAAGCGGAGAATAAGATTTTCACCACCCTGGATATCTATGAAAACGTTGATGCCCGACTACGTGATGAGGATTGGCTCGCGGCCATCACCATTATGGAAAATTATACTATAGCATCATTGGGTGATCTTCAAATTCTGGCGAGATTAAGTGAGGCATATCTGCATTACGAAGTCAACACGGGAGAGGGGCGATGGGTCGGCAAGGTCATGGTCCTCGCTAAATTTCTCAAGCACAGTAGCGATAAAATATATCGCAAAAATCAAATACTGCCACCCTATATTGGAACCTGGCCCGAGACCCGCATCCAGGAGGTGGCGAGAAAAGCGGCACGATGGCTTGACGAAGCCGGCTGAGCTAAGAGGAAAAAAAAGGGTTCACAATCCCGATTTCCCTCTGCATGTCGGCAGATACAGCCGGAAAATCAGGTTATGTCCCCCAAATTTGCTAAAAGAGATCAACTCTATGCTACGTTTCTCCTTACGATGAATAGTTACTATTTTTTTTAGTTAATCACGCCGAATCCGCCGGACTCCGAAAAGACCCAGGAGGCCGGTAAAAAGGATGATGGCACTGCCAGGGATGGGAACAGGCGCAAACTTATCGCAATTATTAGTGGCAAGTATTTTCACATCAGGATTAGATGCATCCCAATTCATGATAACAGTGCTATATGTCGGGACATCACAACATGAAGCGGAAGCTCCGGAAAAGGTAAGATCCGCACCATAGTCATTACCATTCAGCCGGAAAAAAACTTTTTCTTTGCAGCTACTCATGCCACTGATGCTAACATTGCCTGTAGCATCAACCCAACTCTGACCGCCATAACGATATTGCAAGGTACCAGCTCCTAAATTTGTAACATCAAAGCTAACCATCCCATCTTGCCCGGGAGCACCTGAAGCAGCGTCATAGCAATCCACCACCCAGACCGACACCGGATCCATATAAGATGCCATTGCCCCGGAAACGCACAGCAACGACAAAGCCGCAATCATCAGCATAATTTTCAGATGTTTTCGCATGAATAACCCCCTTATCCTTCAGTTGCTTCTTCACTTTACACTTGCTAGCTTAACCTAAAAAGAGAAAAATGTCTAGAGGGAAAAAGTGATCAGCAGGGACGTTGTTAATTAGTTAACTAACGCTTCAGAGCATAGCCCCAAAATTTCATGTAAACATCATTATGCTACTCTAGAGACATCAATTCCCTATTGTGTTAGTTAACTAATTAACAACGTCCCAAAGATCCCAAAATCAGCCGGCCGTCATAATTCGATAGTCACGGTCAAAACAAAGCGCCATCCCTTCTGGACCACTCCGAACCACGGTGCCACTGACCTGCACCAATCCCTGTCGCTGCCGCCCGCGGGCAGGGAGTTGAACTTCGAGCAACATCCGCGTGCCTTTGGAAAGTGGCCGGCGGGAACATACAAATGCTCCCGAAGAGGAGATATCAACGGTTCTGAGCCGCGATTCCGCGCTATCGGGGCGCGGCGAAACCGAAAGAACCTTTACCGGCAAATCCAGGGCAAATCTTTCCAGGCAACGTCGATCTGCCATAATCATCCTCCAACGAGCATATGGTTGTGACCGCGCGGCAACCTTTGACATTGCGGCGCAGACAAGATTTTACCTGCCTTGCACATGAAACCTTAACGATACCCTCACTTTTGCGACTTGTTGCGAATACATCAACTATAATACAGCATTTTCCAGCTAATACAATCGGAAGAAAGTATGAATTCCTCCCCTTACAGGTATTTTACCGACCAAAGAGCCGCCTGCAGGCGGTTCGGCACCTCAATTTTCTGGTAAATCCGATATAAATGACTTTTCACCGTATGCCCGCTGATGAACAGATGCTCAGCGATTTCCTCGTTGCTGGCCCCGCCAGCTATCAACTGCAGCACTTCCAGCTCTCGTTTGCTCAACAAAAGTTTCTTGCTGCTTACTTCCGGATGCTGATTATCCCGTAATTCCTGGAAATAGGAACTTAAGATTTTGCGCGGCAGCCACATCTCCCCATTCATGACCGCCCGTATTCCCCGAACCTGGAGTTCAAAAGAATCACCGTCATACAAAATGCCCCACAGGCCACAGGCCATCGCGTCACGCTCTATGGGATATTCGGGATCCAGATTGAAAAAAAGCGGCCGGCAATTATCCAATGAGCCAAACACCTTGCGCTCCAGTTTATCCATCAAGATGGGATAGGAAATCCCCCGGCAATTGAACAAAACAATCCCCTGCCCTTCTCCCAAAAGTTCTGAAGACGGCCAGGCGCTATCATCATCAAGGACCTGACAGGGAAAGGACAACTCCTCTTCCAAAAGCATGCCCAGCTTTTTATTTTCAAACCCTTGTGGTCCAAGGAGGAAAATCAACCAGTTCGGTTGTCTATCATTCATAAGAGAGGACCATTGATCAAGCGGAAATTGACAGATTCATAACAACCCCATCACCGGCAAACCCGGATACCAGGCTCCACATTCTACAACAACATGGCATGTGCATATCGCGTGGGACATATTTTTCAACAAAATCTGTATAACATGATTTTCATGTCAGTAAAAGGCATTGTTTTAAAGGGGCAAGAGGGATTGCGGCATCTTTTTTTCAAAGATAAAAAAAACAGCTGGAAAAATGCTTTTCTCGCCTGATTACCAGGTCAGCATTTATAAAATCCCCTCATTTTCATGAAAATTTCTCCTTGACAAAGGCCCGGCCTTCGGCTAATAACGGAGCGTGTTTTCGCCGAGGTAGCTCAGTCGGTAGAGCAGGGGACTGAAAATCCCCGTGTCGGCAGTTCGATTCTGTCCCTCGGCACCACGTTTACCGGCAAAGCCGGATAGCAGATCATGAAAAAGGCGCAATCAACTGATTGTGCCTTTTCTGTTTTTTCCCTCCTTTACTTCCCCCCCTCTCAGGTAAAAACTTCTTGCCTTTAGATAAAATCAGGTTATAGTTTAAATATCACTCGGCCAAACTCTTCGTTCAACCAAAAAGATAAGGGAGGTGGAATCATGACTTGGAGACTGTTGTGCATGGATTGCGACTACGAAAAACATATTACCCCGGAGGAAAAAAGCCTGAAGGAATGCCCCGAATGCAAGAGCGTCCATATCCAGATCTACGATGATGAGCTGGGCAAGGGCGTCCACTGCGCCGGAGAGATCAATACCGAATCATTCAAGAAATA
>JANTGH010000165.1 GCA_024763055.1 Desulfobulbaceae bacterium | reverse complement strand
CTTTGAATTGAAATTGACTCCTTGAGTTTTTTACTGCTTTCGTGTACTTTCCTGTCAGTTTTCCCTGTAAAAGCCGTCCCCTATAGCAGACAGGACATGATGGATAATCCGAAAAATCAGAAAAAAAAATCAACCCTGCGTGAATATACCGAGGCGATTGTCATTGCCCTTGTGCTTGCGCTTTTCATCCGGACTTTTATTGTCCAGGCCTTTAAAATCCCCTCAGGTTCCATGCTGCCGACTTTACAGATAGGTGATCATCTGCTGGTCAATAAGTTTATTTATGGTGTGAAAGTACCGTTCAGCGGGCGGGTACTGATTCCGATTAAAAATCCCAGGCCCAATGACATCGTCGTTTTTAAATTTCCGAAAAATCCCAAGCTTGATTATATTAAAAGGGTGATTGCGGTCGCCGGTGATACCGTGGAAATTCGCAATAAACGTATTTTTGTTAACGGAGTTCCCTTTCAGGATAAACACGGTGTGTTTACGGACCCGCGAATCCTGCCGGCAAATGCCGGGCCACGGGACAATTTCGGCCCTGTTAAGGTGCCGGAGCATCATATTTTTGTCATGGGAGATAACCGCGACAATTCTTTTGACGGACGGTTCTGGGGTTTTGTTGATCTCAAGGCCGTGCGTGGCAAGGCCTTTATACTGTACTGGTCCTGGGATGTAAGGAAACCGCTTTTTTCTCTTGATCGTTTTACCTCAATCAGGTGGGGCAGGATCGGAGATCTTGTGCATTAATCAGACAATATGACTACCGGATATTTTTTTCCTCATCGTCACATATTAGGTATCGATCATTTATCAGCAGATGATATTCATCATATTTTAACCACCGCGAAATCGTTTAAGGAAATATCCTCCCGGCCAATAAAAAAAGTTCCCACCCTGCGCGGCAATACCATAATAAATCTCTTTTTTGAGCCCTCCACCCGAACCCGTCTTTCCTTTGAAGTGGCGGCCAAGCGAATGAGCGCCGATACGTTCAGCATCGCAGCTGCGACCAGCAGCGCCACCAAAGGGGAAACTCTGATAGATACGGCCCGAAACATTGCGGCCATGAATCCCGATACCCTTATTATCCGGCATGCATTTTCGGGAGCCCCTCATATGCTTACCCGTTATGTTGACGCGGCAATAATTAATGCCGGTGACGGGACCCATGAACATCCCTCCCAGGGATTGCTTGATATGTTGACGGTTCATGAGCATAAAGGGCGTCTGGATGGACTGAAAATTGCCATAATTGGTGATATCCTCCACAGCAGGGTCGCCCATTCCGATATCCTCGGGTTTACCAAGATGGGTTCCGGGGTTTTTGTCTACGGGCCCGGCACCTTGATTCCACGGGACCTTGACCGGTTAGGGGCCACGGTTTGCAGCAACCTTGAAGATGCCGTTGCAGATGCCGATGTGGTCATGACCCTGCGGATTCAGAAAGAGCGGCAGAATGATCCATTGCTTCCTTCTCTGAGAGAATATGCCCAGCGGTTTGGTGTTACCCGTGATGTTGTTGCCCTTGCCCGGCCTGATGCCCTGGTGATGCATCCGGGGCCCATTAATCGAGGCATTGAGCTGATGCCCGACGTCGCCGACGGCAGCCAGTCGGTTATTCTTGATCAGGTAACCAACGGGGTCGCCGTCCGTATGGCCCTGTTGTATCTTGTCATGGGCAATACACCGGCAACCGGTTGATTTTTTTACCATGTTGGCTTTCATAAGCGAGGTGCCTTAATGTCCACCTGTTATCTGATAAAAAACGGTCGCATCATTGATCCAAAAAACTCCCGTGATGAAGTCGGCGATCTTTTAATCGCTGACGGCTGCATTGTTGATGTGCGGGAAGCCGGCAGGGAGGTTGTCGAGATTGATGCCGCTGATTGCTGGGTAGTGCCCGGGCTGATCGACATGCATGTTCATCTGCGTGAACCTGGAGAAGAGTATAAGGAAGATATCCTTTCCGGTACCCGGGCGGCAGCCGCGGGTGGATTTACCGGTGTGGCCTGCATGCCTAATACCCGGCCGGTGAATGACACCCGTGCCGTTACCGACATGATTCTTGAACGGGCTGAAACCGCTTCGGCCAGGGTCTATCCGGTGGCGGCAATCAGCAAGGGAAGTAATGGCACCTCACTGACAGAATTTGGAGAACTGCGGGAGGCTGGGGCGGTGGCGGTTTCCGATGATGGGCTGCCGGTGCGTGACAGCCAGCTCATGCGGCGTACCCTGGAATATGCGGCTGATTTCGGTCTGGCCGTTATCTCGCACAGTGAAGAGATAAGCCTGTCGACCGGTTCAATGAATGAGGGAGAGGTTTCTACTCGCCTTGGACTCAAGGGTATTCCAACTGCTGCTGAATCCATCATGGTCTACCGGGAGATAGCTCTTGCTGAATATACAGGCAAGCCGGTTCATATAGCCCATGTGAGCACCGCCATGAGTACAGACCTTATTCGTTCGGCCAAAAAACGGGGAGTTCTGGTGAGCGCGGAAACCACACCCCATTATTTTACTCTGACGCACGAGGCTGTTGAGGGGTACAACACCAATGCCAAGATGAATCCGCCCCTGCGAACGGAAGAGGACCGGCAGGCTATCCGGGAAGGACTTGCCGACGGTACCTTTGACGCCATAGCCACCGACCACGCGCCCCATTCGATCCTGGAAAAGGAGGTTGAATTTGATTTGGCGGCAAATGGAATTATCGGCCTTGAAACGGCGTTGTCGCTTTCCCTGTCGCTTATTCGGGACGGGGTGATTGATGAACGACGGATGGTGGAGCTGTTATCGGTAAATCCCGCTGCCATTCTTGGCCTTGAGGCCGGCACGCTTTCTCCCGGTGCGGCAGCTGATATAACGATTATCAACCCGAACCTGGAATTTCAGTATACCGAGGACCAGGTAGTGTCAAAAAGTAAAAACTCGCCTTTTCTGGACTGGACTCTTCAGGGGCGGGCCGTGCTGGTCATGGTCGGCGGAAGGATTACCTGGAACCTGTTGCGATAAAATTTTTCGCATGCCTCGGAGCCTGTGCTGACCTGGTTTTATTGTGCGGCCGGGTAAACAATGACTCCCATCTGCATCATTGAACCAAACGCTGATTTTTCAAGGCCGCCTCATCCGAGAGTGGTAATTTCAATTTTGTAATTCAAGGGCCTTCTTTGAAAGGTAACTCTTTGTTTTTCTCCAGCTTGTTTTTTCTATCCCATGGATTTTACTCTGGATATTTTTTTGTTAAAAAACAGGCCCGTCTTTTGCTTTGGTAAAAGCAGATCTTTATACAGCGGATTGAACTTAGCCAAACCCATCGTGAGGTGGGGACGGAAAGCCACGGGTCCACAGGCGGGATAGCCGGGTTGCCAAATAGACAGGGGGCAATCCGGCTTTTTTATGGCGTACTCCACGGGTAACTTCTCGAAAAGAGGCGAGGCATGGCAGAGAAAACAGGAAACAAGGTGAACAGCACGCTCCATGATAATTGGTTTGATCTCATCCCAAAAGAGGATCGGGATGCATTGGAAGCAAAACAGTGGCAGACTGAAAGTCGGCAGGCCGATGATGAATCGGCTCTCGGTAACCTGCATTACGGAATGGAAACCGAAAGAGACAGTTTGCGTGGAAGTACAAACCACCAGACCATGGAACACGTTCATTCTGAAGTTGTGCTTCCTGAAGAGAGACGGCCTCAGAACGATGCAACCACGCATCGGTTTTCGACAGGTGACAATTCCGACGAATATAATCCTCGCGTATCAACCGGATTAAAAGAAGCCTCTCTTTCCGCCGAGGCTCTCTCCAGTGGGGACGCTACTCCTTTGGCCGTTGATACTCCTTCAATTGCGCGTGTCGATTCGGATAAAACGATAGCATCTTCACCTGAAAACCCTACAGTCAGCGCCACTGTTATTCAAAGAGAAGAAAAAATTAAAAGTAATGCCGGAACAGGTGAAGAGAATACTCTTGGCCGGGAAACTCCTCCGGCAGCATATGAAGAACCTTCACCACAACATGCCACAGCACCACGAGAACAATCCGGCAACAATTCAGAGTCTATCAACAACAGCCCGCATGCCGTTGATGACAGCATAACAACGAAAGAGAATACCTCAATTACCCTTGACGTTCTTGCAAACGACTCGGATGCCGACGGCGACACCTTACATGTTTCAGCCGCTTCCGTGCAGGACCATCATGGTGTGGTCACTATTCATGATGGCGCAACGCTTACCTTTGATCCCGGCGCCGACTTTGACCATCTTTCCGAGGGTGAGACTCAGGATGTGGAAATCTCCTATACCGTTGACGACGGCCACGGCGGCACCGATACGGCCACGGCGACTGTTACCGTTACCGGCACCAATGACGGGCCGGTGGCCGTTGATGATGCGACTGCGACAACAGAAAATGCGGCCGTAAATATCAATGTTCTTGCCAATGACAGTGACCTTGACAGCAATGATTCCTTAACAGTTACCAATGCATCGGTTGGCGACGGCCAGGGGAATATCGCAATCAACGATGATGGAACGCTTGCCTTTGATCCCGGCGCTGATTTTGATCATCTGGCTGATGGAGAGACCCAGGACGTTGCAATTTCGTATACCATTGAGGACGGCCACGGAGGAACCGATGCTGCCACGGCAACCATTACCGTTACCGGGACCAATGACGTACCCGTCATCACGGAAACAACGCCTGTGACCGTTACGGAAGAGTCCATGGAAGGGTTTACCGGCTATGGACAAGCCTGGGAAGGGGATGTGTATTCGGTTGTCACCCAGGAGGAGATGCTTGATCATCTCGGCATTACCGATGCCGATTCCGGCAACTTTACCGTATCCCTGGCCGATGCCGCGCCCGCATGGCATGGCGGCATCCAGGCCAATGACAGTGCTTTCACCTCCGATACCCTGCAGACAGCGTCAAACTCTTATGACGAAACCGTCATTCAGGTAACACCGGAATTTTTAGACAACTACCCGAATGTTGATGCCAAGGTAGGGGATTTTTATTTTGATCATGTCGACTTTGACAAACTCAGTGAAGGAGAAATTGCCAAAATCAATTTCTCCGTCCAGGTTTCCGACGGTGTAACAACCAGTGACCCCAAAGAGTTTGATATCACGGTAACCGGATCAAATGATACGCCCACCGTAACCGGTACTGTTGAACTGGCCGGTGACGAGGACACCTCCCTCTCCTTTACCGCTGCGGATTTACTGACAAAGGCAGAAGATGTCGATGCCCATGATACCCTTTCCGTGGCCAACCTCTCAATCGATCCCGACCAGGGGACATTGGTCTCCAATCCGGATGGCACATTTACCTTTACGCCAAAGGAAAACTTCAATGGTGCCGTTACCATCAATTATGAGGTTTCCGATGGGACCGAAATAGTCCAGGCATCTGCTTCGCTGGATGTGGCTGCCGTCAATGACAACCCCATTGCCGTTGACGACCATCCGGCCGTCAATCATCAGGCGCAGTTCAGCGGCAACGACACGTCGTTGGTTGCCGATTCATCAATTATCGAAGATAATAGTAAACCCTATACGGTTTCCCTTGATATGACGCCTGAAGATCAGGATTACGGGTACATTATCAGTAACGGCGGCCAGACCAGGGCCGCCTCCGGCTTTTTCGTGACCCGGGGAGTTTGGGGCCATGACAATTCCGTCTACCAGGTCGGTGTCGCCGATGAAAATCATTATATCGTTTTCCAGGGCGGCGAAGTAGAAAACGGAAAACAGTCCAATCTTACCTTCACCTATGACGGTCAGGACCTGACGGTCTATCAGGATGGCGTGGATATTACCGAAACCGGCACCATCGACGTCCGTCCCGGTCGCGATCTGCCCATGCAGGAAGTCACCCTCGGGGCGCCATCCAATATACCGACCAGTTATGAATTCAAGGGTGAAACGGATAACATCCAGATCTACGATACGGCCCTTGATGATACCCAGGTCGGACAAATCCAAAACGGTGAGATTCCCGACCCGGAACATCTTCTTGCTCAGTATACCTTTGAAGGGGATGGTTCTCTTGCGAACCAATCCGGCAATGGGCATGATCTGTTGGAAAACGGCGCTGTGGAAATATCCGAAACAAGCGATCCGGCGCTGACAACCGACGAAGATTCCTCTCTGACGATTAACGCCCACACCCTGCTCGCCAATGACAGTGATGTCGACGGGGACACGCTTGCCATTACAACTGTTTCCGAAGACGTTGTTGATGCCGACGGCAATGTAGTCGGCAGCGCGATGAGAGATGATGACGGCAATGTTGTGTTTACGCCGAATGAGTCCTTAAACTCTCTGGCCGAGGGAGAGCATCAAGAGGTTCACTTCTCCTATACGGTCAGTGATGGCCGTGGTGGAAACGATACGGCAACGGTTGCCCTGAATATTACCGGGAACAACGACGGCGTCGGCCCCGTCCTCGATGCGGACAGCAGTGCAAACGTCATCGCCGAAAATGCTGCCGATGGCACGGAAGTTCACCTTACCGGTCTGGCGACGGATCCTGAAGGAGACGCAATAACCTATGCCCTGGTGGATGAGCAGGGCAACGAAGTATCAAGTGGCCCCTTTGGAATTGATTCTGAAAGCGGTGTGGTTACTCTGCAGGATCATGCTCAGATCGACTATGAAACGCAGGACAGCCATACTCTGCATATCCGGGCAACGAGTGAAGACGGCACTTCCAGTACCAGCGAATTTACTGTTCAGGTAGGTGATGTTGAAGTCATAAAGACAACCGATCTCGGTGGTGATGAAAACGGCACTCCGGTCACCTTTACCCTGACCGGAGATCACTATGATCCCCGGAATATTCAGGATGTCGGAGCCGGTTCACCGCAGTACCAAATCAGAGTCAATGGTGAAATTTTAAGCGTTGACGGTGCGGATACCTTTTCCGTTGAGGCCAACCGTGGACACGTCGAGGACGGCCATGTTGTCCGTGACGGCAATGATGTGGAACAGGTGACATTCAAGGTGCCGGAAGGCACCGATATAGATTCGGTTTCCATCGAGTTTACCAATGATGCCTATGATTCCACAACAGATCGGGATGGTGACGGTATAACCACTGAAGACCGAAACCTGGTTGTCAAAGAACTCAACATAGGCGGGACGGTTAACGCAGACGGCACCATCGACGGTGGAACGGTCCTCCAGGCCGAAGATACTGATGTCTCGCAGTATATCGCCTCCAATGGCGTGGATGTTTCCGGACGAGAGGTTATGCCATGGCAGGGAACCATGACTTTTTATCCGGATGGGGTTCCAGGGGAAGCTGATTCTTCACTTTTTACTGAAGGCAATGACAATGTCAATCTTGCAACTGACGATCCGGAATATGGGACCAATAAGACGTATGTTGCTCTGGCGGGAAATGATAGGATAATAGGTGGAAACGCTGATGACACCATTTCCGGCGGCGCAGGCAATGATTCCATTACCGGCGGTACAGGCAACGACACCCTTTCCGGCGGCGCGGGCAATGATACCATAGACGCCCGCGGCGGCGAAGACACGGTATCCGGCGGTACTGGCAACGACTATATTTATGCCGATGCAGGCGACCATATTGATGGCGGGGAAGGAACGGATACCGTCAACTTTCGATACGCAGAGACCGGCGTCCATGCCGACCTGAGCGATTCGGGCAATCTGCAGA
>JANTGH010000164.1 GCA_024763055.1 Desulfobulbaceae bacterium | reverse complement strand
TGAAAACTGTAACCTGAGTAGCAGAAAGATAGAAACATTTCTTTTATTCTCTTCTTTGTATATTGCAATAATCCCTGTCGTTTCTGTCTTTCACAAACGATCAACCCAACTTGGAGACTGAACAATGGATACCGGAAAGATACGAATGGTTGATGGAAATGAAGCGGTGGCCTCGGTCGCTTACCAGATAAACGAACTGGCGGTCATCTACCCGATTACGCCCTCTTCCCCCATGGCGGAGCATTTTGACGAATGGGCCACAGAGGGTAGGAAAAATATATGGGGCAATGTGGTTTCCATTACTGAAATGCAGGCCGAAGGCGGAGCGGCCGGGGCCGTTCATGGCGCCCTGCAGATCGGCGCCCTGACAACAACCTTTACCGCCTCCCAGGGACTACTGTTGATGATCCCCAACATGTACAAGATCGCCGGTGAGCTGACCCCGTTTGTTCAGCACGTCGCCTCCCGTTCCCTGGCCGCCAACGGCAGCTCTATTTTCGGGGACCACCTCGATGTCATGGCATGCCGCCAGACCGGTTTTGCCATGCTGGCTTCCGGCTCCGTGCAGGAGGCACATGATTTTGCCTGTATTGCCCAGGCCGCAACCCTTGAGAGCCGTCTTCCCTTTCAGCATTTTTTTGACGGCTTCCGCACCTCGCACGAGGTTTCCAAATTCACGGCGCTTGACGATGATGATCTCCGCTTTATGATCAATGACGATCTGGTCAAGGCCCACCGGCAACGGGCTCTGAGCCCGGAGCGTCCCGTACTGCGGGGAAGCTGGCATAACCCGGACACCTATTTTCAATCACGGGAGGCATCCAACGCCTACTACCTCGCCTGCCCGGAGATTGTCGCCGGGGTCATGGATCGTTTTGCCGAGCGAACCGGCCGCCGGTACCATCTCTTTGATTATTTTGGTGACCCACAGGCCGAAAAGGTTGTTGTCATTATGGGCTCCGGAGCCCAGGTCGCCAGAGAAACCGTGGAATACCTGAATGCAAAAGGCGACAAGGTCGGCGTCCTGATGGTTCGCCTGTTCCGGCCTTTTTCCGGCAGAGACTGCATCGGTGCCCTGCCCTCCTCGGTCAAGGGGATCGCGGTACTGGACCGGACCAAGGAACCGGGTTCCATCGGCGAGCCGCTGTATCTTGATGTTTCAGCCGCCCTGCGCGAGATGGAGGCGGCCGGTCAGTCGCCCTTTACCGGCCGGCCCTGCATTATCGGCGGCCGCTACGGACTGGGCAGCAAAGAATTTACCCCGGCCATGGTCAAGGCTGTTTTTGATGAACTTGATCAGCCGATCCCCAAGCGCTCCTTCAGTGTCGGCATTGAGGATGACGTAACCAATGCATCACTTCCCTACGACCATGAGCTTAATATCGAGCCCGATGACGTCCACCGGGCTGTTTTCTTCGGCCTTGGCGCCGACGGCACTGTCGGCGCCAACAAAAATTCCATCAAGATTATCGGCAACGAAACCGACTATTACGCCCAGGGATATTTTGAGTATGATTCCAAGAAATCCGGCTCCATGACGATCTCCCACCTGCGGTTCGGACCGCGCCCCATCCGTTCCGCCTATCTCATCAGGCAAGCCGGTTTTGTCGCCTGTCATCGTTTTGAATTTCTGGAAAAATATGATGTCCTTAAATATGCCGCTCCCGGTGCGGTCTTTCTGCTCAATGCACCCTATGGTACCGATGAGGTCTGGCAGCACCTGCCAAAAGAGGTACAGGAGGAGCTGATTGAAAAAAAGATCAAACTCTATGTAATCAAGGCAAATGCGGTGGCCCAGGTTGTCGGACTCGGAGTTCGCATCAACACGATCATGCAGACCTGTTTCTTTGCCCTTTCCAAGATCATTGATCCGGACCTGGCCATAACCAGAATCAAGGAGGCCATTGAAAAAACCTATGCCCACAAAGGCGAGAAGGTCGTCAAACTCAACTTTGCTGCAGTCGATGGCGCCCTGGATAACCTGCATGAAGTCAAGGTTCCGGATACGATAACAAGCACCCATGTCCGACCGCCGATAGTCCCCGATGAAGCGCCGGAGTTTGTGCGGACAATAACCGCGAAAATGCTGGCCCGGGAGGGAGACCGGCTCCCGGTGAGCGCCCTTCCCGTCGATGGTACCTGGCCTCTGGGGACAACCCAATGGGAGAAACGCAACATCGCCTTGAATATCCCTCTCTGGGACCCGGACAGCTGTATCGAATGCGCCCGGTGTTCATTCAGCTGTCCGCATGCTGCCATTCGGGTGAAAATCTATGACCCGGAAGAATTGGCAACGGCACCGGAAAGCTTTCAATCCAAGGAATTTCGCTCGAAAGAATTTGCCGGAAAACGATTCACGGTCCAGGTCGCGCCTGAAGACTGCACCGGCTGTGGTCTGTGCGTTGAAGTCTGCCCCGGCATCAACAAAGCTGCTCCCGACCGTAAGGCCATCAATCTGGAATCCCGGATAGACAATCTTGAGTCCCAGCGGGATAACTATACTTTTTTTCTGAATCTGCCGGAGATGGATCGTACCCTGATAAAGAAAATGAACGTGCGGACCTCGCAGCTCCTTCAACCCCTGTTTGAATATTCCGGCTGCTGCGCCGGATGCGGCGAGACGCCTTACCTAAAACTGCTCACCCAGCTGTACGGGGATCGTTTACTGCTTGCCAACGCCACCGGCTGCACGGCCATCTATTCCAGTAACCTGCCGACGACTCCCTACCGGACCAATGACCAGGGTCGTGGCCCGGCTTGGGCCAACTCGCTGTTCGAGGACAATGCCGAGTTCGGTTACGGCATGCGGCTGGCCGTGGACAAGCATGGCAGCCAGGCCCGGGAACTGCTGCAGCGGCTGGCGCCGACTCTTGGCGACTCGTTTGTCACTGAACTGCTTGAAGCCGACCAGGATACGGAAACCGGGATCAGGGAACAGCGGCAACGGGTGAAGGCGCTGCAAGAAAAACTTGCTGAGATTGAGGGTGCCGAGGCAAGGACGCTTGAACAGTTGGCGGAATATCTGCTGACGAAAAGCGTCTGGATAATCGGCGGCGATGGCTGGGCCTTTGATATCGGCTACGGAGGCCTGGATCATGTACTGGCCCAGGACCGGAATGTCAACGTGCTGGTGGTGGACACCGAGGTCTATTCCAATACCGGTGGCCAGGCCTCAAAGGCGACCCCCATCGGCGCTTCCGCAAAATTCGCCACCAGCGGCAAGGCCATTGCCAAAAAGGATCTCGGCCTGATGGCCATGAACTACGGCCATGTCTATGTGGCCGGTGTCGCTTTCGGGGCCAAGCCCGACCAGACAGTCAAAGCCTTTGTCGAAGCGGCCTCCTATCCCGGCCCCTCTCTTATCATCTGCTACAGCCACTGCATTGCCCATGGCTATGATCTGAAATTTGGTCCGGCCCAGCAGAAACGTGCCGTAGACAGCGGGGTCTGGCCACTGTACCGCTACGACCCCAGACGGGTGGCAGCGGGTAAGCCGGGTCTGATTGTTGATGCCGCCGGTGATAAAATTCCGGTCAGTGAATATACGAAGAACGAAACCCGCTTTCGGATGGTGGAAAAAATCGATCCGCAGGGTTTTCAACTGTACGGCCGCAAGGCTCAATCGGGGGCCGGAAAGAGAATGGCCATGTATCGTTATCTCGCCGATCTCCGCCTGCCGACTGATGAAGGGCCGGAAAACTGATCGAGCCGGAAAACACCATGAAAACAACACTGCAACCAAGAGGCAATACCATGAAATATGTACAATGGTTTAAGGGATTAGGCATAGAGGATGTCCCGGAGGTCGGCGGCAAGAACGCATCTCTTGGCGAAATGTACCAAAACCTGACCGAAGAGGGCGTACGGGTGCCCAACGGCTTTGCCGTCACTGCCTCGGCCTATAAATATGTCCTTGATGCCAACAAAGCCTGGGATAAACTCCACGCCGAGCTCGATGATTTTGACCCCGATGACGTCAAGGAACTGCAGGCGCGGGGCAAGAGGTGCCGGAAGATCATCTATTCCTGTTCAATTCCGGAAGACCTGCAGGAGGAGATACGCCGGGGCTACGCGGCATTAAAAGATGAATACGACGACACTGTGTCATTGGCGGTTCGATCTTCGGCAACGGCCGAGGACTCACCGGAGGCCTCCTTTGCCGGTCAGAACGACACCTATCTGAATATCGCCTCGGAAGAGGCCCTGATCGATGCCTACAAACGTTGTCTGGCCTCAAATTTCACCGACCGTTCCATCCATTATAAGTTTGACAATCATTTCGACTATTACAAGGTGTACCTGAGTGTAGTCGTCATGAAGATGGTTCGCTCCGATGAGGGCGCATCCGGGGTTATGTTCAGCCTGGATACGGAAACCGGATTCAGGGATGTGGTCTTTATCAACGGAACCTGGGGCCTGGGGGAAAACGTTGTCCAGGGTACCATTGACCCGGACAGCTTTTATGTCCACAAACCCACATATACCCAGGGATTTCGCACGGTTCTTAAGCGTCGTCTCGGCAAAAAAGAACTCAAGATGATTT
The DNA here is from genome assembly GCA_024763055.1 of Desulfobulbaceae bacterium. GTDB lineage: Bacteria > Desulfobacterota > Desulfobulbia > Desulfobulbales > Desulfobulbaceae > DRLX01. The sequence goes on along the minus strand of JANTGH010000164.1, from coordinate 3,211 downwards.
TTACCGGCACGCTCAATCTTGACAACATCGCCGTCGAATACACCAAAAACATCGAAACACCGGCAGAAGAACGGACACGTTTCTGCATCACGGATAAAGATGTCATGGTGCTGGCCGATTACGCCATCAAGGTAGAGAATCATTATTCGAAGAAGGCCGGCTTTCACAAGCCCATGGACATGGAGTGGGCCAAGGATGGTGAAGACGGTCACCTCTATATGGTACAGGCCCGGCCGGAAACCGTGGAATCCCAGAAGAAAGGGGCCATTCTTGAAATGTATCATCTCAAAAAACGGGGGACGATTTTGACCACCGGCCGGGCCGTGGGCACCAAGATAGGCCGTGGCAAGGCCCATTATATCCCGTTTGCGGACCGACTAAGCGAATTTCAACCCGGTGAAGTGCTGGTGGCCGACACCACCACACCCGACTGGGAACCGGTCATGAAAACGGCTGCCGCCATCGTCACCAATCGCGGCGGCCGCACCTGCCATGCCGCCATCGTCAGTCGTGAACTCGGCATCCCGGCTATTGTCGGCACGGATAATGCCACGGAAAAACTCGCCGACGGACGGGAAGTGACGGTCAGTTGCGCCGAGGGTGAAACCGGGTATGTTTACGACGGCATGTTGGATTTTGAAATTATTCGAACCGACCTGAGCGCCCTGCCGAAAACGAAAACCGAAATCATGATGAATCTCGGCAACCCGGATCTTGCCTTCAGCCTTTCTTCCCTGCCGGTTGATGGTATCGGCCTGGCCAGAATGGAATTTATCATCAATGAATACATTAAAGCGCATCCCATGGCGCTCAAACACCCTGAAAAGGTGGATGAGGAGACGAGAACAGAGCTTGAAAAGATCAGCGAGGCCTATGGATCCATGGAGGATTTTTTTGTCAAGACCCTTTCCGAGGGGGTGGCTACCATAGCCGCAGCCGTCTACCCCAAACCCTGTGTCGTTCGGATGAGTGATTTTAAAAGCAATGAATATGCGACCCTGCTGGGCGGCAAATTTTTCGAACCGGAAGAGGATAATCCCATGATCGGGTTCCGAGGCGCTGCGCGTTACAGCAATCCGGCCTATGAGGAGGGGTTCGCCCTTGAATGCGCGGCCATGAAACGGGTCCGCGATACGATGGGGTTTACCAATGTCATCCTGATGATTCCCTTCTGCCGCCGTGTTGAAGAGGGCGAGCAGGTTATTGACACCATGGCAAAATATGGGCTTCGACGTGGTGAAAACGGGCTTAAAATCTATGTGATGTGTGAAATTCCGAACAATGTCATCCTGATTGATGGTTTCAGTAAAATCTTTGACGGTTTCAGTATCGGCAGTAATGACCTGACCCAGTTGACCCTTGGTGTGGATCGCGACAGCGAAATCGTGTCCTTTGACTATGATGAACGTGATCCCGGCGTTCTTCAAATGATCAAGCTGGCGGTGGAGGGCTGCAGGCGCAACCATCGCCATAGCGGCATCTGCGGCCAGGCCCCCTCGGATTATCCGGAAGTGGCCGAATATCTGGTCCGGCTTGGCATTGATTCCATCAGCCTGAATCCCGACAGTGTCCTGAAAACCATTCAGGACGTGGTAAAACTTGAAAAAAATATCTGAATCCCACCGTTACTCGGCAACAAGGGATAACATCGCCATAGTGATTATTCCTGATGGTATTGAGCAATACATTTATTTGATTTTTCGTCAATGACCTTCAGTAAGAAAAGCGATGGTATCCCTGAGTTCAGCCAAGCTGAGCTTTAGTGGTAATCAAAAAAAAATATGCAAAGGAGCTGATAATGAACACCTATCTTCCGACCGATGTGCCGACGGAACAAGAAGCTGAATTTCTTGAAAATTTTACACGGGCTACCGGTGACAGCGGTCGCCTTATGCTCTTTGCGGGCGATCAGAAAGTCGAGCATCTCAATAAAGATTTTTTCGGCCCCGGAATAACCGCTGAAGATAATGACCCCGAACACCTGTTTAAAATTGCCTCGATAGCAGACATCGGGGTTTTCGCGACCCAGTTTGGGCTCATTAGCCGATATGGCCGCAAGTATCCCAAAATTCCCTACCTCGTCAAACTGAACTCCAAAACAAATATTATCCCGGTCAAGGAAAAAGATCCGATCTCGGAACAGTGGCTCGGCATGGATGAGGTCATAGGATTTAAAAAAAGCAGCGGTCTGCAGATCCTTGGCGTAGGCTATACTCTCTATCTTGGGAGCGAACACGAACATATCATGCTCAGAGAAGCGGCGAGAGCGGTTCACGAGGCCCATAAAAATGGAATGATTGCCGTTCTCTGGATCTATCCCAAGGGATCTTACATCAGCGACGAGCATGATCCATCCCTGATTGCCGGTGCCGCCGGAGTCGGGGCCTGCCTGGGCGCCGATTTCGTCAAGCTGAAAGTTCCCTTCAGGGATGGAAAATTCGATCCTGATCTACTCAGGATTGTCACCGAGGCCGCAGGTAACACCGGTGTGCTCTGCGAGGGAGGCGGCAAGGTGGATGAAAAGGCATTCCTGATTGAACTGCACGATCAGATCCACAAGGGAAACAGTCGTGGTAACGGCACCGGTCGTAATATCCATCAACGCCCGTTGGCGGAAGCCATAAAGATGGCCGGGGCCATTTATGCCGTTACTGTTAAAAATGCGACCGTGGAAGAAGCCGTGAACAAGGTAATAGGAGGATAACCTGATGAAAACGACAATAACAACGGTAGAGGCCCTGGAAATCCTTGACTCAAGAGGAAACCCGACCGTCCGGGTCAGAATGGGTTTGGCAGACGGCACCAATGTCTCGGCATCGGTTCCGTCGGGGGCAAGTACAGGGGAAAATGAGGCAATTGAACTGCGCGATGGCGATCAGAGCCGGTACGGTGGTAAAGGCGTGCTTAGCGCGGTAGCCAATGTCAATGAGCAGATCGGCCCCCTGGTTGTCGGCATGAATGCGCTTGATCAGAACTTGATCGATCAGGAAATTATTGAACTCGATGGTACGCCGAACAAGGAAAAACTTGGGGCAAATGCTCTTCTCGGCGTCTCGATGGCTGCTGCTAAAGCAGCAGCGGCCTCCCTTGGCATAGAGTTGTATGCATATTTAGGAGGGACAGGATCCAGACGCCTGCCGATACCCTGCATGAATATACTTAACGGTGGAGAACATGCCGATAACAGTGTCGATTTTCAGGAGTTTATGGC
>JANTGH010000163.1 GCA_024763055.1 Desulfobulbaceae bacterium | reverse complement strand
TGATGAACTCGTAAAAAGTACAGACAGTGCTTAAAGATGGCTAAGTAAAAACACAGGTATACAGGTAAGCGCAGCGGAGCGGAGACTCCGAGGAGTACCGTCCTGTGGCGGGTCTTAATTAGACATGTAGTATGCCTACGAATCGCCACAGGACACCCGACGCAGTAGACCGAAGTTTTTACGACGCCATCACTATTCAAATCAGGGAGAGAACAATGCAGCATCGTAAATTTTTATGTTTTTTTATTGCACTAATTGCCGTGGCTTTTATTTTTTCAAACATGCCTGTAATGGCTAAGTCCACCAGTGATTCCTCCATAAAAACAAGTGGGGAAAAGGATTCCAAGTCAGCTGAGAAAAAGAAAAAGAAAAAGAAAAAGTCGAAGTCAAAGGCCAAGAAAAGTTCAAAAAAGAAAAAAAATACCAAGGTGAAAACCGGTAAGGTCAACATCAATACAGCGGATGCAGAGACGTTGACTGAGCTTACCGGTATCGGGCCTGTAACAGCCAAAAAGATTGTTGCCTACCGGAAAAAGAACGGCAAGTTCAAGAGCGCTAAAGACCTGATGAATGTCAAGGGAATTGGTGAGAAAACACTGCAGAAGATGAAACCGCAGCTCAAATTTTAACGCCAAGGGACTGTAAGGAAATAAGTGTAACGATATTGTGCTGATTTTTTGTTCGTTTTCAAGACGCGTAAAGAGTTGCAAAGTCCATCTGTTCGGCTCTTTACGCAACGAAAAAAATGGGCAGGTAGCGAGTCCGCAAGACCCCGCAAGATGTTACTGTTATTTTTGTACAGTCCTTAAAGAGGAGATCCTGTTATGGGAATGATTAAAGAATTCAAGGAATTCGCCGTCAAGGGTAATGTTGTTGACATGGCGGTCGGTATCATTATAGGGGCGGCATTTGGGAAGATTGTTTCCTCTTTTGTTGCCGATGTTATTATGCCGCCCATAGGGCTTATCCTTGGCGGGGTGGATTTTACCAACCTTGCTGTCACGCTGAAGCAGGCTGCCGGTGATGCTCCGGCCGTTGTCCTTGGCTACGGTAAGTTTATCCAAAGTGTTGTTGACTTCACCATTGTTGCTTTTGCAATCTTTATGGTCATAAAGGCAATGAACAGTATGAAGAAAAAAGAAGAGGAGGCGCCGGCCGAGCCTCCGAAACAGGAAGTTCTTCTGACCGAAATCAGGGACCTCCTCAAGGAAAAGAACTAACCTCTCCCCCGTTTTACTTCCCACTGTCCGGAACAGGGAATCCGTCCTCCTGCCCTGTTTCGGACACTCTTTTTCTGAAATACCTTCCGTCAAAAGACATTTTTTCCTGTTTGCTTTTTTTCTTCCCACCTCTATTTATCGTGGTGTCACGTTCCTCTCAGTATCCTGATATTTCCATGTGTTTTAAGCGGTGATTGCTCCAGCTCGTTGTGTTGGTTTTACTTTCCTGTTTACTTTTTTTTCAGCTAAAGAGAAATTATTTAATTGCCGGAGATTGATGTGATAGACTGCATACAGGTCGATCATATTAATCATTGCGATGGGAAAACCGGAGACTATGAACAGGAAAAAAACTGTAAGGGGAAACCGAATTATCAGCATGATGCTGTTCTATGGAGCAGTATTTTTATTATGTTGCACACTATTGGCTCCCTATAATGGGCAGTGCGGCGATTTAAGTGTGCTCTCTTTGGATGAACTGCTTGATCTCGAGGTTGTCTCTGTTGCCAAGGTTCCGGAAAAAGTGATCAATACACCGGCGGCCATTACAGTCATCACCGGGGAGGATCTGCGCAGAAACGGCGTGCAGAATATTCCTGAAGCTCTGCGCATGGTTCCGGGCATGCATGTTTATCAGATCGATGCCAACAAATGGGCGGTCAGCGCCCGCGGTTTTGCCTCCAGGTTTGCCAATAAAATGCTGGTGATGATAGACGGTAGAACAGTCTATTCCACCTTGTTCTCCGGAGTGTTTTGGGATGTACAGGATGTAATGATTGAAGATATCGACCGTATCGAAGTTATCCGGGGACCGGGTGGCACCCTCTGGGGCGCCAATGCCGTAAACGGAGTAATCAACATCATTACAAAGGACAGCGCTGATACCCAGGGCGGTCTTGTTGCTCTACGCGCGGAAACGGGTCCGGACGGCGAAGTCTCGATCCGTTATGGTGGCTGGTTGAATGATAAACTATCCTATCGGGTGTATGGTAAATTTTTTGATCGGGAAAATTTTGATATCCCCGCTGGTGGAGATGCCGCCGATGAATGGCATCAGGGCCGGGGCGGATTTCGGATGGATATGAATGTCTCTGCGACAAACAAGCTGACCCTGCAGGGAGATATTTATGACGGCAAGTCAGGTGAATCGGTCAGATATCTCACTCCTTTCCCGCCTTATGATAACCTGGCAAAAGCTGATGCTCCAGTCTCCGGCGCTAACCTCCTTGGCCGTTGGACCCGTGCTTTTTCTAAATCTTCCGAGGTGACCCTGCAACTCTATTACGATCATATTGAACGGGACGAGTTTCTCGTCGATGAAACCCTTGATACTGCGGATATCGACTTTCAGCACCGATTGCAAGTGACCGGCGACCTGGAAATCCTCTATGGTCTGGGGTATCGCTATGCACGAGGCGACACGACAGGCAAGGAGGCAATCCCCGGTGTGTATTCCTATGCGATGGATCCTCAGGTCAGAGAGGATAACCTGTTCAGCGGTTTTTTGCAGGGACGCCTGCCCTTTGCCGACAAAAGGGGAGAACTTACCCTTGGCACTAAGGTTGAACATAACGACTATACAGGCATTGAATGGCAGCCCAGCGTCCGCATGATGTGGAATGTCAATTCCGATAACTCGATCTGGGGGGCAATCTCGCGTTCCGTTCGTACGCCTTCACGGCTTGAAGAGGATGGAGAGGTCAATGCGGGCGCCTTCCTTTTACCGCCGCAACAGGGAGGGCTGCCTTCTTTTGTACGTCTTACGGGGAATAAGAATGTGGATTCAGAAACCGTTTATTCCTATGAAGCCGGCTACCGAAGCAGGCTCGCAGATACTGTTTTTGTTGATCTCAGCATGTATTATAATCAATATCGGGACCTCATTACCGGGGTCCCAATAGGCGCGCCTTTCCCTGAGTATTCACCGACCGGAAGTCGTCTGATTCTGCCCGTTTTGGTTGACAACGGCAGAGACGGGGAGACCTACGGCGCTGAACTCAGTTGCAGCTGGAGTCCTGTTGGCTGGTGGAGGCTGAGCGGGAGTTACACCTGGTTTCACATGAATACCTTGCATACGGGAACTTCCGTGGAAGCACGGCAGGGTTTTAATGAAGATGAAAATGCAAACCAGTTTTTTTCACTTGTCTCCTATATGGATCTGCCGCACAACTTTGAGGTGAATACGAGTCTTTATGTTGTCGGCGCATTGGATGGACTGGATATCGATGCCCATGTCCGCTTTGATCTCAACCTCAGCTGGCACCCCACGGGAAACCTGACTGTTTCGGCCGGTGGACACAACCTGTTTGATGATTCCCATCAAGAGTTCGACGACACTATGGATGGGATTCTGGCCAGTGATATCCCCCGCGTCCTGTACACAAAACTGACCATGACCTTTTAGTTCGTTGAATTTCAGGACCACAGATAATGGTTAAGCTGTTTCTCTCTATCAGTCTTTGTCTGCTGTTGCAGGTCATTGCCATCCCTGCGCATGGAGAAGTGCATTCAGCGAGGGCGCTGGAGATCCAGGCGGCCTTTCTTGTGAAATTCAGTTCCTATGTCAAGTGGCCCAAAGGCACCTTTTCTACCCCGGAGTCCCCTATCGTCATTGGGATTTTTGGTCGTGATCCTTTTGGTTCCACTATTGATAAAATAGCGCGTTCATACACGGCGAACGGCCGGCATGTGGAAATCAGACGCTGTCATGATTTGGCTTCGTTGTGTACAAGTCATATCGTTTTTGTCGCTTCAGCGGCAAGGGTGCAGATGAAGGAAATTATGGTTGCTCTTTCCGGTCGCCCGGTGCTTTTTGTCGGCAATTATCCAGAGTTTCTCGACAGGGGAGGAATGATAAATTTTGTTATGGTCGGGAAAAAAATACGTTTTGATATCAGCAAAACAAACAGCGACAGGTCAGGTCTTGAGATCAGTTCCAAGTTGTTTAAGGTCGCGCATGCAATCAAATAACCGTTTCAGGAAAAAGCTTTTTCCTGACAACTAAAAAACAGGGGTTAATAATTTTGTCGAAGTTTCGTGATCTATCCATAAACACAAAGTTGACGGTAATTATCATTATCAGCTGTCTTCTTGTCTCGCTGATGGCCTCCGGCTTTTTTATTATTTCTGAAATCGTTTCCGTACGCAGAGCAGTTCTTGAGGACCTTTCCGGATTGGCAAGGGTTATAGGCATCAATGTACAGGCTCCTCTGGAGTTTATGGATCCGGGTACCGCCACGGAAGTTCTCTCCTCCCTGAGCGCCAGGCCTCATATTCTTCAAGCTCGTGTGTACACGCCGGATGGCCGATTTTTTGCCGGCTACCTTTCACCTTCAATTCCTACAGAAGAGATCCAGGAAATCTCCAGAGAACTCAAGGGGAAAGATATCCGCCTTGGAGAGAAAAGCTATCGTTTCGAGAAGAAGCATATCGATCTCACGGTTCCGCTCGGAGCACAGGAAAAACAACTTGGGACCATTATATTGCAGGCTGATAACAGCGCTTTTCATGCCATACTTACCCGTCTTCTTTTCGTGGTCAGCGGAATACTTATAGCAACCTTGCTGCTTGCATTGTTTCTGTCTAAAATTCTTAGCCGGTTCGTTTCCCGGCCCGTTCTCAGCCTTGCAAAGACCATGGATACTATCTGCAGGCAAGAGAATTATTCTATGAGGGCAGAAGAAATATCACAAGATGAACTTGGAGTCCTGGTCGCCGGTATCAATTCCATGCTTGACGGTATTGAGCGGCGTGATGAACAGCTGCTGGTGGCCAAGCAGGTGGCTGAAGATGCCAACAGGGCCAAGTCGCGCTTTCTTGCCCAGATGAGTCATGAAATCCGTACGCCCATGAATGGTGTTCTCGGTATTGCCTCGCTTCTGTTGAAAACCGGGCTTGACGGGAAGCAACGGGAATTTGTGCGGACAATTGTTCGCTCCGGTGAATCTTTACTTGGTTTGATTAATGATATTTTAGATTTTTCTAAAATTGAGGCAGGTAAGCTTGAGCTGGAACAGGTGCATTTCAATCTTCGGCAGTTGACCGAGGAAACGATAGATCTTTTTTCAAATCGTGCTTCCGAGCAAAATGTGCGTCTTGCCTGCTTTGTTCATGCCTCTGTAGCGGCATATGTTGCCGGCGACCCTGGAAGGCTTCGGCAGATCCTGATGAATCTGCTTGGGAATGCGATGAAATTTACCCGGAATGGAGAAGTTTCGCTGAATGTTTTCCCGGTAGGCGATGATGACGAGGATGAGGTTTCTCTTCGTTTTGAAGTCAGGGATTCGGGAATAGGCATTTCCCTGGATAAACAGCGTGAGATATTCTCGGCTTTTTCCCAGGCCGACGGCTCCACGACTCGTAAATTCGGTGGTACCGGCCTGGGACTTGCCATTTGCCGGCAGCTTGTCCTGATGATGGGTGGAAAAATCGGGGTGGAAAGTGAGGAAGGGAGGGGGGCGACCTTTTGGTTTACCACGGTATTCCCTGTCGGTAGTGCGGATAAATCAAGCGCAGCCCTTGATGAAGCCCAATCGGAACAGGGAGCGGGAGCCTCTTTTTCAGCCTTGGTCCTTGTGGCCGAGGATAACGAAACCAACCAGATTGTCGCCCAGGGAATGCTTGAGCAGTTGAGCTGCCGGGTTGATCTTGTTGATAATGGCCGGGAGGCGGTGCACGCTGTGGACAGGAAGAGGTATGATCTTATTTTCATGGATTGCCAGATGCCGGTCATGGACGGCTATGAGGCTACAAGCAGGATCAGGCAGATGGAGGAGCAGTTCGGTTCCGGCCGAATTCCGATTATCGCTCTCACCGCCCACGCCATGAAAGGTGATCGGGAACATTGTCTCGCCGTCGGCATGGATGATTACCTTGTCAAGCCTTTTACCGAACAACAATTGGCGATTATTTTGGGTAAATGGTTTGAGGACAAGGGCAAGCAAACGGGAGTTGGCAGGCTGCAGGAAGATATAACCTTGGAGCCGAACTTGAAAGCGATGCAATATCATATTGATGAACGTGTTCTGGATAATTACCGCAGTATTCAGCAGGCCGGCAAGCCGGATATAATAAAACGGTTGGTCGGTATTTACCTGAAGAACAGCCCTGCAGTTCTCCGGAATATCCGAAAAACCGCCGAAAACAAGGACAGCGAAAAACTCTTGCAGGCTGCGCATTCGTTAAAATCAAGCAGCGCCAATCTCGGGGCAAACAGGCTTGCCCATCTTTGTGAGGATGTGGAGATTATGGCCGGAGAAAAGAAAATTGATAACGCTCTACAGGTGGTTGTGGCCATCGAAAAGGAATTCCGGGCGGTTGCCGAAGAACTGGAGAAGGCAGCATCTTCCTAATGGGGATAAAGAGTCCGGATTCCGGCTCCCCGGTTATTAAATATATCGTTTTAATTTGGTGGAAAGGCATTGTTGCGCATATACTTATCGTAATGGGAGAGTGTTCCCCCGTACTGAAAAAGTATTGTTTTTAGTGGAGAATCTATAATGCAACCAGTTATTCAACAATCAGTACCCGCTTTTCTCTTGCTTTTTTGCGCATCGCTCGGAGTCCCTTCAGGTACTCTTGCGGCAGTGGAACCCGGTAATGAATATCTTGATATGGATATTTCACAATTGATGCAGATCACCATTACCTCTGTGTCCAAGAGGCCGCAAAATCTCTCTGATTCCGCGGCCGCGGTTTTTGTCATTACCGGGGATGATATTCATCGGTCGGGAGTTACTTCAATTCCGGAGGCATTACGTCTGGCGCCCGGACTCCAGGTTGCCCGCGTTGACGCCAACCAGTGGGCCATTACCTCCCGTGGGTTTTCCGGGACATTTGCCAATAAGCTCCTGGTGATGATTGATGGCCGTAGTGTCTATTCACCGGCATTCTCAGGCGTGTACTGGGACGCGCAGGACACCCTGCTTGAGGATATTGACCGGATTGAGGTGATCCGGGGACCGGGGGCCACCGTCTGGGGCGCTAATGCGGTGAACGGAGTCATAAATATCATCACAAAACAATCCGGTGATACCCAGGGTGGACTTGTTACCATGGGCGGCGGCAACAGAGATCCGTTTATGGGGAACGTGCGTTACGGGACCCGGCTTGGCGAATCCGTCTATGGTCGCGCCTATCTCAAGTATCACAGGCAGGATTCTTTTAAACTGCATAAAAACGGTAATGATGCCAATGACGACTGGGACAGCCTGCGCACCGGTTTTCGTATGGATGGCGATACCGGAGAAATGAATTCCTGGACCCTGCAGGGAGATCTTTATCATAATAATGAAAATCAGATACTCTATCCTTACTGGTTGCCCGAATATCCATACCGTATGGCCAAACAAGATGGTTTTGAATCGTCGGGAGGCAATATCCTTGGCCGCTGGCGGCAAAAACTCTCAAGAACCGATTCCTGGACCCTGCAGGCCTATTATGACTCCACTCTTCGTGACGAACAGATCATGGAGCAGCGACACCAGACCGTTGATCTTGACATCCATTATCAGGGTCTGGTCGGTCAACGACATAATCTGGTGATGGGGCTTGGCTATCGGCTCGTGGACGCTGATTT
>JANTGH010000162.1 GCA_024763055.1 Desulfobulbaceae bacterium | reverse complement strand
TGCGGATAGATTTTATGGGTCATGATAAAGTATAGCATATGACCCCTTGGTAACTATCTGAAATTAAAGAATCCAACTGAATTTTGTGATCATAGGGTTATTGGTTTTTACATAGCCGATCTCATCCATGGCCACGTCTGATTTTACAAGATAACGGGCGCCGACATTGGGAGGGATAGAGACAAGCAGATCAAATTCAATCTTCTCGCCTGCTGCGGAAATAATTTTTTTTCTGGCGGTCCACCTCAGCCAAATCATAACTCGCGGTAACTTTAATGTTTTTATTTTCAATGAGCTGAGAGAAAAAGGCGCTGGCTTTGGGTTTGGTAAAGGCGCCGGGCAATGGAGTAACCAGATGAATATCCACATTATCCCTCAGACCACGTTCGGTGAAATAGGCATCGGCAAGGTAAACAAATTCAAGAGGGGCCACCGGGCACTTAAAGGAAAATTCGGCAATATTAAGCACCAGTTTCCCGGATTTGAAATCACGCAGAGCGCGGCACAGGTTGACCGCGCCTTCAAGGGTATAAAAATCAAAGGCGATCTTCTGCCAGCCTTCCATCAGGAATCGTACAAATAATGACCAGTTAATTCGACACACCGTAGCATCATGATCAAGTTTTTTCTTTACCTTATGGTATGGGTATCTCTGTGATTACCCACGATTCAAATCTACACATGAAAGACCAAGTCGGATATCAAAAGCATTACAAGTCTAACTTTTTTATGACACATGCACTACTACTCTCTACAATCCAGGTGAACAAGCGTGGTTACCCCCTGATTTGTAAAAAGATGAAATTTGTCCGTAATCAGGTAATTTTGCGTAAAGGACCGGGAATAAAACCTCGACCATGATGGAAGTGCGGCGCGGAAAGGCAAGAGGAGCCTTTGTCGTTATGTAAAAGGTACGAAGGTTATCGGTATCTTTGTTTCCTATTCAGATCGCAGGGCCTGGACCGGATCAAGCAGAGCGGCCCGACGAGCGGGAAGAACGCCCGAGAGCAGACCGATTGCAGCGGCCAAAAGCTCAGCGGCCAATACGTAGCGAACAGGAGTATGCACCGGCAGCGCCGGAATAAAAAAATGGAGCAGGCCGGCGCCGCCGATGCCGACCAACAGGCCGGCAAGCCCGCCTAAAACCGCCAATACCGTGGCCTCAAGGAGAAAAATCTGCAGAATCCGGCCACGAGTGGCGCCGAGAGCACGGAGCAGACCGATCTCCCCGATCCGTTCCCGTACACCGATGGTCATGATGGTCAGAATGCCGATACTGCCGACAAGCAGGGAAATACCACCCAACGTGGCCACCGCTGCAGTCAGCATGCCGAGCACGGAGCCGAGGACCTCAAGCATCTGGGCCTGGGTGGTAATGGTAAAGTCCTCCTGCCCATGCCGGGAAATGAGAATACGTTTAATTGCCCTTGCAACTTCATCAGCCTCAAGGCCTTCCCGGTACAGGACATCAATCTCCATCAAGCCTTCCCGGTTGAACAGATCCAGTGCCCTGACTGCCGGTAGATAGACGGTATCGTCCATATCAAAACCGAGCATCTGTCCCTTGGCCTCCATCACTCCGACGACCCGGCTGGGGATATTGCCGATCCTGATCCGACTGCCCAGCGGATTGGCTCCTGCAAAAAGTTCCATCCAGGTCGTGTGCCCAAGCACTACCAGAGGCCGGGCGGCGCGGGGATTATCTTTTGGCAAAAAACGGCCCATCTGCACATGCATCTGAAAGGCATTATCCATTTCCGGGCCGACGCCATACAGGGTGATGCGACGACGGCGTCCCTGCCATTCGACTTCGCCGTTCCCATAAACCATGGGCACAACAGCTTGGACCTGGGGTAAGTGTTTAATGGCCTCGGCATCCTCAATGGTCAGCAGTCGTTCCGAACCAAGAATACCAAGAGGAGTACCCATGGTCGTCACCCGGCCCGGATTGATGCCTATCAGATTGGTTCCAAACTGGGTGAATTCAGCCAGCACATAACGCTGTAATCCCTGACCAAGCGATGTCAACAGGATAACCGCAGCAATACCCACGGCAATGCCAAGTCCGGTAAGCACGGAATGAAGCCGGTTGGCCCGCAGGGTATTGAGGGTAAAACCACTGAGATCACGAAGCAGCATGAATATTTCCTTCCTGTCAAAAACCTTAAAAAAATATTTTTTCCCAATATCACCTGATGAGTGACTAACGTTTTGCCAGGGAGAGCACCGGATCAAGTCTTGCCGCCCGACGGGCTGGTAGCAGGCTGAAAAGCAGTCCGGTCAATAATGCCGTGCCCAACGCCGCACCGACCGCCCACAGCGGAGGTGCCGCCGACAGATCAGGGTAGATCTGTTCCACCAGTCGACCCGCGATGAGACCCAGGCCAAGGCCAAGCAGACCGCCGACCCCGGCAAGCAGCAGGGCTTCGGTCACGATCAGGCGTACCACCGCACTGTTGCTTGCTCCGACAGCTTTAAGCAGGCCGATCTCCGAGGTCCGCCGGGAGATGGAGACCAGCATCACATTCATGATCAGTATACCTGCCACCGCAAGGGAAATACCGGCAATCCCGGCAACAGTCAGGGTCAACATGGAAAAGATTCGATCAAAGGTGGCCAGCACCGAATCCTGGGTAATAATGGTCACATCGCGCTCACCATGATGACGACGGGTGAGCAGGGCAAGTACCTGCTGTTTAAGCCGATCAAGTTCCGCCCGTCCCCGCCCTTCAATGAGAATACGAAACAGCTTTTCCGTATCAAACAGCATCTGGGCGAAAGCCACCGGCACCACAACCATTTCCTGGGTATCCAGCCCGAGAGAGCGGCCTTCGGAGGCCAGCACCCCTATGACCCGACAACGATGTTCACCAATTCGTACAAGACGACCGACAGCCGGCTGGGCGCCGAAAAGCTCCTGCCGCACTTTAACTCCCAGCACGCACACGGCCCGCGATTGCCGGGGATCACCCGGAGGCAGGAAACGACCGGCGGCGAGATGGAGGTGGCGGATGGACAACAGGGACGCAGTTGTACCGAGAACCGGTACCCGCCGCTCCAGTCCTTTGCGGGCAATCCCGCTCTCACCGGCCACCACCGGGGCCTGGAGCTTGACGGTTGGCAGCCGCTGCAGGGCAACAGCATCACCAATGGTAAGATCACGGGGCGTCTCACCAATAAATGTGGACGGAGAACCCGACGAGGTTTCGGAGCGACCAGGCAGGATAATGACCAGGTTAGTGCCAAGAGAAGAGAACTGGCCGACGACGTACTGCCGCGCCCCTTCACCTACCCCTGTCAAAACAACGACAGCAGCCACTCCGATACTCATGGCCAGCAAAGTCAACAAACTGCGCACCCTGCCGGCAGCAAGTGAAATCCAGGCAAAGGAGAGGATATCCGCTGTTCGCATTTTTTCCAGGGTACCTTGATTTCAAGAATCGGCGACTATGCGGCCGTCAAGAAAATGAATCCGCCTGCGGGCCCGACTGCCGATTTCCAGGTCATGGGTCACCACGATCAGGGTGAGTCCCTGTTGGTTGAGCGCTTCAAGAAGGGTAATGATATCAAGGCCGGATTTACTGTCCAGATTGCCGGTGGGTTCATCGGCAAGGAGCAGGGACGGGGAGTTTATAACCGCCCGGGCAATGGCCACCCGCTGCCGCTGTCCACCGGAAAGCTCTTCCGGTTTATGGTGCCTGCGCTCAAACAGACCAAAATCGTTAATGATCGCGGTAGATTTTTCCCGCCGCTTGCGAGGAGGGATACCAGCCAGCAGCAGAGGCAGTTCAATATTCTGTACGGCGCTCAGCCGGGGAATCAGGTGAAAGAACTGAAAGACAAACCCTATGGTTTTGTTCCTGATCCGGGCTGACTGTTTATCGTCAAGGCCGGTTACATCACTGCCGCTCAGCAGATAACGGCCACTGGTCGGCCGATCAAGCAGGCCAAGCAGATTAAGCAGGGTCGACTTACCGGAACCTGAAGGCCCCATGATCGAAATATATTCACCAGGTTTCACCTGCAGGTTGATCCCATCCAGGGCTCGTACCTCCTGCCCGCCAACAGAAAATATTCGGTTTACTTCCTCAAGAATTATCATCTGGACGTCGTATCAGGAGATTTTTTTACCCGAACCAGAACCCCGTCGGCCAAGGTCGGCCCGGCCACCGAACCCACCACCCGATCCCCGACAGTAAGCCCGGAGTTAATCTCAACAAACTTCCAGTTGGCCAGCCCGGTTTCAATCTTCTGTTTCCGGATCCGACTCGTTTTTTCGTCCAGCACGTAGACGCTGCCATCTTCAAGAACCGCTTCGGCGGGAAGACGAAGCGCCTTATCGTGCCGGGCAAGGATAATCTCCACATCGGCGCTGTAACCGGCAAGCAGATTGTCCGGCCGGTCAGCGGGGGCAAAAGCGCATTCCACTTCAACGGTTCGCGCCTGTTTTGCCTGTTCAAGAACATAGGGAGCAATACGCAACACCGTACCGGCAAACTGCCTGCCGGGAAAGGCATCAAGACTGATACGCACCGGCATGTCCGGTCTGATCCGGGCCGCATCCATCTCGTCAATAGGTGCGGCTACATAAAGATCTTCCAGGTTGATGAGATCGACTGCGGGCAGGGTGGCCACTCCGGTGGGCGAGGGGGTGATGAATTCACCAATTTCACCATTGACCTCGGCGACAATACCCGGAAAAGGGGCACGGAGAATCGTTTTTTCCAACTGAGCCTGAACGGTGTTGATTTTTGCCCGGCCGACGGCAACCTGAATCCTGGCCGCCTCACAGGCCGCACGACTCGCGGCAGCCGTGGTTTTCGCCTTGTCATAAAGGGTCTCAGACGTGCTTTTCTTTTTCAGCAGCTCGGTAAGACGCCGACTGTCCCGTTTGGTAAAATCCGCCTCAAGGCAGGACTTGCGGGCAAGCACTTCAGCGACCGCCGTTTCTTTACAGCTTAACTGCAGCTGAGCCCGAATATCATCATTCCACAGGGAGAGTAAAATCTGACCTTTTTTGACCGAGTCGCCCTTGCGCACATCAAGGGTGGCAATTTGACCGCCGATGGCTGGGGCCAGTTTCGCCCGATGCCTGGCCTTGACCGTCCCTGCCCTGGTGTTGGCAACCGTCGATTCGACAAGCCCCCGGGCAACTATAACTACATTAACCTCTACCGGCTTTTCTCTGTGGAGAAAACGGTAGCCCCCATACGCTGCGAACAGGAGTAAAAAACAAACAATCAGGTAACGAATTTTCATATCTTAAAATGAATCCGTAGACGAAAGGTCAACCACGCGTCGTTGCCAACCCGAGGATGTAGTCTGTCAAATTATTGTGTTGGTTGTATTCCTGTACCCGCAAAACAATCACAAAATGTGCTGTTTTTGTCGTTTTTTTATCGTGGCTGTGACTTAAAAATTTGCGGTCTTCGCTGCTCTGATCCAGTCGTAGTGCCTTATCAGTACCTTGTGGACGATACCAGCAAAAATCAAGAAAAAGGTTTTGCAAGGGAGCCTTACGTTATACTACCGACCAAACCCGACCCTTAGGGGTCGATGATGATACAATTTTTTCCTTTTTTCCATATAAGTTACAGATCATAATCAATGGATTTATACTATTCACACCAAATAAAGCCGGCCCTGAAACCAAAATTCGCTTATTCAACAAACGACGCGACAGAAAAAAAGCTTGAAATCAACCCATACACGTAACTGGCAAGCCGTCACAGATACCCCGTCTTTGCACGGTCGCGCCTGCACAAATCCGGAGCACCTGAGACAACTAACAATTCTTTGCAATATGAAAACAAATAGTTACATGCCCTGTGAGCAGTCACATTAACTGTTTACGGGTACCCCCATAGCTACCGTTCAATTCTTGCGGAACGGCAGGATAAACATATTTTCAATATTCTTATTGCAAAGAAAAAAATTCCCTGTATACTTCAGTTGTTTATGCTATTAGTTAAGTAAAGCAATTTCTTTCCCGTCATATCGTCGGGTTCCGGTTGTCCTCCCCAAGTTTTCTGGATGCCATTAAAGTTTCTGCTGATCACTTATCAAGGGAAAGCACTATGAAACTTTTTTTCGGCAATCTTACAAGGCCCCTCTCAATAACTGAGCTTGCCTTTTATTGTCAGTAACGATGCAACAGATACGACTTTTTCGAAAAATACTGACGGTAAAACGAATATTTAAAGAGAACAACAGTTATCGACAAAATCCTCGATGGAAAATTACCGCCAGGGAGCGGCAGGAATAGTAGAAACATATCCAGTATTCCCAATACTATCGACGCATCCCTTCCTCACGGATATCAAACTTTTACACTCAATACACAACAACAAATTTTGCCTACAGTCGTCATGTGCTAAACAAGGTGTTTATGACGCAAGGCAATAAAAAAGCTCAATAGAGCTTATATTAAGGAGTTATATGAATTTCAATCAGTTTAATTTTCATCCGGCCCTAACGGAAGCTATCGCCAAATGCGGCTACACCGTTCCCACGGCCATTCAAAAGCAGGCCATGCCGCATCTGCTCAAGGGAAAAGATCTGTTAGGTCTTGCCCAGACCGGGACAGGAAAGACAGCGGCCTTTGTTTTACCGACGCTGCAGAATATGCAGCAGGGGCCACGAAAAAAAATCCGGACACTGGTACTTACCCCGACCAGAGAGCTTGCTGAGCAGGTGCATGAAAATATCGGGCAGATGGCGGGGACCACAAAACTGAAAAGTTGCGCCATTTACGGTGGCGTCAGCAAAAGCGGGCAGATCCACACATTACGGCGCGGCGTTGAAATTGTCGTTGCCTGTCCCGGACGCCTGCTCGACCATATAAACAGCAGAACCATTGATCTCTCCACCGTTGAAGTACTTATTCTCGACGAGGCGGATCAGATGCTTGACAAGGGGTTTCTTCCCGATATCCGATGCATCCTGAAACATGTGCCGCAGAAACGGCAGTCCATGGTTTTTTCAGCCACCATGCCCGGAGAGATTCGGCACCTTGTCGAAAATATCCTCACCGACCATGTGACCATTCAGGTTGATCACGAAAAACCGGCCCAGACGATCAGTCATGTCCTGTTCAAGGTCGCGCAAAGCAGAAAAACAGCTTTATTGAAAAACATTCTTGAGCAGAAAAACATGCCGACAACCCTGATTTTTACACGGACAAAACACAAGGCGAAAAATCTTGCCCGTCAGCTGCAAAAATCAGGATTCAGGGCAACGTCACTCCAGGGAAACATGTCGCAGAGCCAGCGAAAAATTGCCATGAGCGGATTCAGGAGTGGTAAATTTAATATTATGGTGGCCACGGATATTGCAGCACGAGGAATTGATGTTTCCGGTATCTCGCATGTCGTAAATTATGATATTCCCGATACCGTCGAGGCGTACACGCACAGGACAGGACGTACCGGCAGAGCTGAACAGACCGGTGAGGCATTTACCTTTGTCACGGCTGACGACGGGAGAATACTACAGGTTGTTGAACGTAGACTTGGCAGGAAGATACGCCGTGAGACCATTGCCGATTTTGATTACGGCATTGACCTTCCCTCCTCTCCCTCCCGAAGGCGAAAAAATACTCGCACTGGGGGTGGATATCGGCGCAAAGCAATATCAGCACAAAAGAGAAAAAGCAATACCCGACGGCAGGCGGCTTCAACTGCTCCGCGCCGGTCATCTGCATCAAAATAACCAGGCTGGACCAGATAAGTGAAGACTGCATATTTTCAGCTCACAGCCTTAACAAATCATGAAAAAAGCCCGAAACAATACCACTATGGGGGCGATTTTCGGATAAACCAGCATGGCTGGACCAAAT
>JANTGH010000161.1 GCA_024763055.1 Desulfobulbaceae bacterium | reverse complement strand
CGCCCGGCTTCCTACATATACAACCAATAATTTATATGGTAAGCTCCTTTCAGCTCACAAGATCAGCCAGGCTTGGCCTGGCGCACCGTAAAAAGTCGCAACTTACTCAAAGATGGCTAAGTACAAAACACAGATATACAGGTAAGCGCAGCGTAGCGGAGACTCCGAGGAGTAGTGTGTCGGGGTGGGTCATGACTATACAGGTAGTATGTCTTGAGTCATCCCGACACACACGACGCAGTAGATCGCAGTTTTTACGATGCCATCATTCTTAATTTTTTATTTTTTATACATTATCCTTCCTGCCTGATAAGCTCAACAGCTTCTATGGCTAAAGCGGAAATTGTGATTGTTCTTAACGCTCCCTGGTCAAGAAAACATATCTCACTGTCGTCTTTCTGCAGATTCATGATCTGAAACGAAGCCTCCCCTGCTTTTATCCTGCCTAACAATCTCGCCGTCAAACCTCGCACCGCAGGGTTATCATGGCCCAGAAAATGAAAAGTGGAATAAAAAGGAGTGTTGCGAATTAAATCCGGTCGCGTGGCAGCTATTTCGCCCAGGCTCCAGATCACCGCCTCCTGGGTAGAAGCGTCCCCCATAAAATTCAACAGGTGGCGGGTAAAAGCTCCATATATATCAGGCCTGAGGGCAATAATCGAACCGATGGCTTCCACCATGCCCCAGGGAGTTGCCGCAGAATCACTGCAGGCCTCAAAGAGTCGGTGCAATAAATCAGCCACCGGGCCCGGCTGACGGGTTGCCACCCGGGCACAGACCTGACCCATAATCCAGGCTATCCGGTAGCGTTCCAGGGCATCAGGCTGATACAGCAACCGCTGCAGAAAACGCAGGGTCCGCCTGTCATCAAGACAAAGCGCTGTTAATTCGTCAATATCACCGCAAGCGGCAAGTTCCTTAACCTCGCGTTTACTGGTCCGTCTTTTCGGGAGACTTGGTTGCGGTGCAGCCTCAATTTCAGGGACAGGAGTCTGTACCGACGAAACCTCTTCTTTCCTGCCGGTTTCCTCGGCCTGCTTATTTCGAAAACGATCGGCAATCTCGGCAACTTCCTTATGAAGACGAACAAAATATAATACGCCCCGAACCGCACGACCATCCAGATTGCGCTTGGCAATGACCTGATGTGTCACATCATCATAATCTTCTATCCGTCCAGTGAGATAATCATCCTCCGGTATCAGTTCCCAGGCAAGCTCCCATTCATCGTTACAGGCATGCACCAGGCATTCAACCATGGCGGAGCCGACATTATGTCCGGTTGCATCACAAACATAGACAGCTCCACACTCGCAGTTTCCCAAAGGAAATTCCGTCATTTTCCGCTGAACGGCATCCGTAGGCCGCCCGACATCCATTCCACAAAACGGACACCATGGCCTGAGTTGCGCTTCAGATTTACTACTCATAAAAATATCCGCATGGAATACCGGCAAACACTTATGCCAATTTTTGCGCCAAGGCCTCGGAAAAACGGGAGTCGACCGAATAGCCTAATTCCATGGCCTTTTCCATGTTCTGTTTCGCCTCTTTATAGTCGCCGTTAAAATAAAAAGCCACCGCAAGATTATTTCGTGCCATGGCCGAATCCGGCTCAAGGGTAACCGCCTGACGGGCAGCCTCTACAGCCTTGTCATCTTCTTCATTCATGGTATACGCGCTGGTTAAGTTAATCCAGGCTGTAAGAAGATGTGGATCTACCTGTACGGCCTTGTCATAACAGGCAATAGCGTCCTTTACCTGCCCCTGCTGCTGACGAATCAGACCGATATTAACATGGGCCTCCGCCATATTCGGAGTAATAGACAGTGCTTTCTCGTTCAACGAAAGAGCCCGATCAATATCACCCTGATCAAAAAAAATCGCCCCGAGATTAATCATGCTTTCCACGGAATGCTCATCGATCTCTATAGCCCTTTCCAGCTCGGCAATAGCCTTGTCAACCTGACCGGTCTGGCGATAAACAAGACCCAGCTGATGATGGGCCATAACGTTATCGGGCTTTTCAGCACATACTTTTTCAAGATCAGTGATGACCGCCTTTAAATCGGCTTGTTGTTCTTTTGCAGACATGAAATATCCTTCAAAGTTTTTATTATTTTTCACTGTCGCGTTAAGGCTGTCCAGACAGTGACACGAGGGTACACTTACGCAACAGTGATCTTACGAAAGCACTATAAAAAATATACTATAGACATAAATCGTCAAGTGGCAAGTTTTTGTCTACGGAAATCAGCTTACGTTATTAGGCGTTAATAAATGTTGATGAACTCGTAAAAAGTCACAACTCACTCAAATATGGCTAAGTACAAAACACACATATACAGGTAAGCGAGCCTGCGAGACTCCGGGTAAGCGAGCCTGCGAGACTCCGGGTAAGCGTAGACTCCGAGGAGCAGTGTGTCGGGATGTATCATGACAATACAGGTAGCATGTCTTGAGTCATCCCGACACACACGACGCAGTAGATCGAAGTTTTTACGACGCTATCAATGTTTATTTATTTTAACCACTTTTCCTCACAGGAAAATAATTGTCCCTGCCCTGCTTTACGAAGTACCTGACGGGCGGTAACAATATCCAACTTTATCTGCGTAATCAGCTCTTCTACACTGTCAAATTTTTTCTCGCCGCGCAGATAGCGCAACAGGTTAATTTTGATTGGATGACCATAAATATCACTGTTAAAATCAAAAATATGCGTTTCAGCCACCAACTTGTTCTCACCAAAGGTTGGATTGTAGCCGATATTTGAAACTGCACCATAAATTTTTCCGCCATAGACAACCTGGGTGACATAAACCCCGCGCTTGGGACAGAGATCATCTTCACTGATTTTTAGATTGGCCGTGGGAAAACCCAGTTCCCGGCCACCCCGCTGCCGACCCCTCTGGACTTCGCCATGGATTTGATAATAACGCCCCAAAAGACACCGGGCATCCCGCATCCTTCCCTCAGTAACCAGTTCCCTGATCTTCGTACTCGACACAAGCATACCGTTTTCGTAATGGGCTTCGACCACGGTTACGGAAAAACCCAGCTCACGTCCCCTGGCCTTGAGAAATTCAATATTACCCTGCCGCCCCTTGCCAAACGCATAATCATAGCCGACCACCAGCTCTTTTACGCCTATAGCCCGCACAAGAACAGTATCAACAAAATCCGTTGCCGTTGTGGCGGCAAGTTCACGGGTAAAGGGAATAATGATAAGGACATCAATTCCGGCCAGCCGGATAAGTTCAATTTTCTGCTCGGTGGTTGAAATCAACCTGATGCCGCCGGGCCGCAGCACTTTAAGCGGATGGGGGTCGAAGGTGATGGCCACGCTGGTCCCGTTTTGCCCATGTGCCTTTCCCACGACTTCGGAAAACAGCACCTGATGACCAAGATGAACTCCGTCAAAATTGCCGATGGTCACAAAAGCAGTGGGAAACGGCTTGTGAATCTGTTGCAAATCTGTATATATTTCCATGGCCTTCCTAAACTGCTCAGATCAACGTTCCACGATAAAACTCTGCCGGATTGTAAAAATCCGTCTGCATCAAATACCATTGTTACACTACAATACTTTAAAGCGCGATATGTACTCTACCTGAACAAAACACGCAAACAGTTCATGGCCGGTGATGCAACTTCACAGATTGTCTGCTCATACGTTTCAAGAGTTCCGATTGTCCGCCTGATGTTTTTATCCGCAGGAACTCAAGAAATACTTGACAAAAAACGGTTTGCCTATCATATTCTCCCACGTTCGTGCCGAAGTGGCGGAACTGGTAGACGCGCTAGGTTCAGGGTCTAGTGGGCGTATGCTCGTGGGAGTTCGACTCTCCCCTTCGGCACCACCTAACTTGCAAGGCTTTGTCCCAGTAATTATGGGGTAAAGCCTTTTTTTGTGCCTTTCTGACTTTCATCTTCTCTTGCTATCTTTTGCTTACAAAATAGAGAAAAAAAACAATCATCAGTCGCATGCCTGTAAAGAGTGCGGCCATTGCTTTTTTGAAACACATTGGGACCAAACATCTTTAGGCCCAAGAAAAGCCGCTATACTACCGGACCACAATACAGGGATGCCGAACTACTGGAAGTATTCGTCTGTCCTGTCCGCCGCAAGGTAGCTGATGAACGTCACTACGACGACAAGAAGAAGAAAGACCTGTGAACAACCGCCAACATAAGTCCGGAAAAACATCATGCATGCAGATTCAATTTCATTTTTCAGTATTGGCAACCCGGGGCGTTCCGATTATGATTAATAGTTTTCAAATCCCATATACTTTGTACGGTGTACCCAATCAGGGGATTTTTCATGCAAATATTTTGTAACGGCCGACAACAGGACATTGACGAAGGCGTAACCCTCAGCCAGCTGCTTGTCGGCTTAGAACTGCCCGCAGACACTGTTGTTGCCGAAATAAACAAAAAAATCATTGATCGTGATCAGTACGAGACCCTCAAGCTTAACCAAGGCGATCAGGTTGAACTGATTCGTTTTGTCGGAGGGGGATAAACAAAACATGCTGACCATAACCAACAGCCAATTTTCATCCCGTCTCTTTGTCGGTACGGGAAAATTTTCTTCGGCAGCCGTCATGAAACGCGCCATCATCGCATCCGGCGCGCAAATGGTGACAGTGGCCCTGCGTCGTGTCGACCTCGAAAATCCCGAAGATGACATCATGTCCCACATCGACATAAAAAAAATACACTTTCTTCCCAATACCTCCGGAGCCCGAAATGCGACCGAGGCCATTCGCCTGGCCCATCTTGCCCGGGCTGCTTCCGGAACCCCGTGGCTGAAACTTGAGGTCACCCCCGACCCCAGGACGCTCCTGCCGGACCCGGTGGATACCCTGAAGGCCACCGAGCAGTTGGTGAAAGACGGGTTCATTGTCCTGCCCTACATGAATGCCGACCCGATTCTTGCCCTGCGGTTGCAGGACGTGGGGGCAGCGGCAGTCATGCCGCTTGGATCACCTATCGGTACCAACCAGGGCATCCAGACGGCCCTGCAGGTGGCCATTATTATTGAGCAGGCCAGGGTGCCGGTAGTTGTTGACGCAGGCATCGGTGCCCCTTCCCATGCCTCTCAGGCAATGGAGATGGGCGCGGATGCGGTGCTGGTCAATACGGCCATTGCCATAGCCGATGATCCGGTGCGCATGGCAGGAGCCTTCAAACAGGCGGTGGAGGCAGGCCGTGAGGCCTTTGAAGCCGGGCTTGGAGCATCCTCCACGACTGCACGGCCCTCTTCGCCGGAAAGAGGCCGGATCGGCGAGCAACTTGATTTCATTGATGGCTAACCGATGAGTTCCGGATTTAAAATTTCAAATTTTACTGAACTGCGGGCGCAAATTCTTTCCGGGACAGCAAACCGGGTCTCGGCCGCTCTAAACAAACAAACCTGCAGCCTGGATGATTTAGCCGCCCTGCTCTCTTTGCCGGCTGAAGATTATCTTCCACAGATGGCCGCCCGGTCCCGTGAGATTACGGCCATGCGTTTCGGCCGCACCACCCAGATATTTGCCCCGCTCTACCTGTCCAACTTCTGCGTAAACCGCTGCGCATATTGTGGGTTTGCGGCAGACAACAATATTCCGAGAAAAAAATTAAGCCTGAATCAGGCCGAACAGGAAGCCGAAATTCTCAAACAGCGTGGTTTCAATCATGTTCTGCTGGTCACCGGAGAGGCCCCGGCCAGGGCGGGCGTGGACTATCTTGAAGCGGTTGTCCGACGGTTGAAAAACAGATTTGCCGCCATCTCCATTGAAGTGCAGCCGCTCGAGGAGAATGAATATGGTCGCCTTTTTGCTGCCGGGGTTACCGCAGTTGCCGTCTATCAGGAGACCTATGACCGGGAGATTTACAAAAAGATCCATTTAGCGGGGAAGAAATGCGATTATGATTATCGAATCGCCACCCCGGCCCGGGCGGCTGCGGCGGGAATGCGTGAAATCGGCATCGGCGCCCTGTTAGGCCTTGCCGACTGGCGCTGCGAGGGCCTGGCCATCGGCATGCATCTGAGCTGGCTGAGAAAACGGTTCTGGAAGACGAACTTTACCGTCAGTTTCCCCCGGCTGCGTCCGGCAGCCGGATCGTTTGAGCCCCTGGTGAATGTCACGGAAAAAAACCTGACCCAGCTGATATTTGCGCTGCGTATCTTTGATCCGGACGTGGGCCTTGTCCTCTCCACCCGGGAAGAGGCCCGATACCGGGACGGGATGTTAGGCCTTGGTCCCACAAGATACTCGGCCGGTTCCTGTACCGCGCCGGGAGGCTATTCGTCCAACGAGCATGACGGCGAACAGTTTTCAGTCGGTGACCACCGAACAATCGATGAAGTCTGCGCAACCGTCAGTGAAAAAGGTTTTGACCCGGTCCGTAAAGACTGGGACAGGGAGTTTCAGAAGTAAACCTTATGTCGAAAAATTACGTCTATTTTCAGGCTTTATAAAAAAACTCCAACCCATTATACTAATCAAATTTCAATCCCATCCAACTTGCAAAGCTTTCCAATATGACAAACTTTTAACCGGAGCGAAGTGACCTATGAGCGACATCAAAAAAATGTACACAACCATTTTAGGCGACTCTTTTCCCCTGGATATAACCGTATCCTTTGGAGGGCAGAACCTGATCTATCGCAAACGAACCTGGGGGATTCCCATGGAAGACGGCTCGATAGATGAGCGTGGTCTGCGTTACGGAGAAAACCCGGATCAGGAGGCCGCCCTGTATGAACTGATCAACGGCAACCTGGTTCTCGGCGACTGCAAATTTATCGAACCCGGCAACTCCCTGGTTTCCGGCATTACGGTTGATGACATGCTGCAGGTCGGCAAGCACCCGGGCAAAATCAATCTGACCGACGTCGATAACGGACTCAACATCCTCAAATACCTGGTTGACAAACCGGCTGCGGTCATCCTCAAGCACAATAACCCCTGCGGCGCGGCCGTAAGCGACACCCTGGCAGATGCCTACAACAAGGCCAACCGCACCGACCGGATCGCCGCCTTCGGCGGGGCTGTCATCATGAGCAGGCCGGTTGATAAGGACACCGCAGAGCTGATGAGTAAAAATTATCTCGAGGTTGTCTGTGCACCGGAATTTGAAGACGGCACCCTTGATATTCTGTCTAAAGCGAAAAATCTGCGGGTTATCCGAATGGACGGAATCAACCGGCTGGCTGATTTTGAAAAGTATCGTTTTATTGATTTCAAGTCGCTCATTGACGGCGGCATCATTGTCCAGCAGTCGGCCGTCAACTCCATTCGCTCCCCGGCTGATCTGAAACCGGCGACCGCCACCTGGAAAGGAAAGGAATATAAATGCGAGCGGCAGCCAACCCAGCGCGAGCTTGATGATATGATCTTCGGCTGGGCGGTGGAACACGGCGTCACCTCTAATTCCGTGCTCTATGTCAAGGACGGCTGCACCACCGGTATCGGCACCGGTGAACAGGACCGGGTGGGCGTGGCGGAAATCGCCATCCACAAGGCATACATAAAATATGCCGACATCACCTGCTTTGACGCATTCGGTATCCCCTATGCTGACCTGGCCCTGGAAGTGGAACAGGGAAAAAGGGATGCGGCCGATAAAGAGGCCATTGACGCCAGGGTGAAAGAGGATAAGGCCGGCCTGCCGGGATCGGTCATGATCTCCGATGCCTTCTTCCCGTTCAGGGACGCCGCCGACGTGGCCATCAGGGAAGGCATATCCGCCATCCTCCAGGCCGGCGGTTCCATGCGCGACTACGCCTCCATCGAAGCCTGTAACGAGGCTGATCCGCAGGTGGCCATGATGTTTACCGGCCAGCGTTCGTTTAAGCATTAAATCAAGGAAAAAGTACATTAGAAACAAGGATAATCTCGCTGGATCGCAAAACGATCCGGCGAGATTATTTTAAAAAAACCAAGGTACTTTTTATTTGCTCTCA